>JAJZSZ010000501.1 GCA_021849365.1 Bacteroidota bacterium
TAGTCAGGTGCTTGTTGAGGGCTGGAATGTCGGTTGGGAAGACTGGTTTGGCAAGTCGAAAGATTATGTGTTCGATTTCGTGACTCCGTATCCCGATTTCGATCCGAAGATGCTTCAGGCTTATGCCAAATCGAAAGGCGTGAGTTTGATGATGCACCACGAAACATCTTCTTCAGTAAGAAATTACGAACGCCACATGGACAAAGCCTATCAGTTTATGGCCGACAACGGTTACAACTCGGTGAAGAGCGGTTATGTGGGGAACATCATTCCGCGAGGCGAACACCATTACGGCCAATGGATGGTGAACCATTATTTGTATGCCGTGAAAAAAGCGGCAGATTACAAAATCATGGTCAACGGACACGAAGCGGTTCGTCCAACTGGTTTGTGCCGCACTTATCCCAACCTGATTGGCAACGAAGCTGCACGTGGAACAGAATACGAAGCGTTTGGCGGAAGCAAACCTTTTCATACAACCATTCTGCCGTTTACCCGCCTGATTGGTGGCCCGATGGATTACACACCCGGCATTTTCGAGATGGACATTTCGAAGATCAACCCTGAAAATCATTCGCATGTCAATTCAACGTTGGCTCGCCAGTTGGCTTTGTATGTAACCATGTACAGTCCACTTCAGATGGCTGCTGACATTCCTGAAAACTACCAGCACTTTGCCGATGCCTTTCAGTTCATCAAAGATGTGGCTGTCGATTGGGACGATTCGCGTGCTTTGGCTGCCGAACCTGGCCGCTACATCACCATGGCGCGGAAAGCCAAAGGAACCAACAATTGGTTTATCGGGACAACTGTTAGCGAACATGGTTATCTGTCGAACCTGAAATTCGAGTTCCTGGATGAAGGGAAACAATACCTGGCAACCATTTATGCCGACGGTGCCAATGCTCATTACAAAACCAATCCGCAGGAATACACCATCCGGAAAGTACTGGTTACCAACAAATCGGTACTGAAGCAGCAATGTGCTCCGGGCGGCGGTTATGCCATAAGCCTGATCGAAATTACCGACAAAGCGCAAATCAAAGGACTGAAAAAGCTATAGCGTAGAAATTTAAATCACTAAAAATGAATAAACTACTTATTGTTGTACTTGCTTTTATCGTTTTTGCCTGTCAGCCGGCAACCAAAAAAGCGGAGAGCCCGAAAAGTCATATTCCCGAATGGAGTAAAAATTCGGTACTCTACGAAGTAAACATCCGCCAATATACGCCTGAAGGAACATTCAAGGCATTCGAATCGCATTTGCCACGCCTGAAAGAACTGGGTGTAGATATTTTGTGGATAATGCCAATTCATCCAATTTCAGAAAAAAACCGCAAAGGAAGCCTAGGGTCGTACTATTCAGTAAAAGATTACAAGGGAATTAATCCTGAATTCGGGAACCTCGATGATTTTAAGAGCCTGGTAAACAAAGCACACGAATTGGGCTTCAAGGTAATTATTGATTGGGTTGCTAATCATACCGGTTGGGACAACAATTGGATTACCGAGCATAAAGACTGGTACACGCAGGATTCGCTGGGTAATGTGATTCCGCCAAATCCTGATTGGAAGGATGTGGCTGACCTGAATTACGATTCGAAACCCATGCGCCGCGCCATGATTGACGCCATGAAATTTTGGATAACAAATGCCAATATCGACGGGTTCCGTTGCGATGTAGCCTGGGGTGTTCCTCAGGATTTCTGGGAAGCCGCAACTGCTTCGCTTGATTCGATTAAGCCTGTTTACATGCTGGCCGAAGACCAGGACCATCCCGATTTCCTGAAAAAAGCATTTGTTTCGAACTATACCTGGAAATTGCATCACCTGATGAACGATGTGGCCAAGGGCAAAAAATCGGCTGCCGACATTCAGAAATACTTCACCGATTCGGTAAGCAAATATGCAGCCGGTTCGTTCCCGATGCAATTTATCACCAATCACGACGAAAACACCAATGCCGGAAGCGAGTACGAACGCATGGGTGAAGCCGTAAAAGCATTTGCAACTTTAACGTTTACACTTGAAGGTATTCCGCTGATTTACAGTGGTCAGGAAGCTGGGTTGAAAAAGCGATTACTATTTTTCGAAAAAGACACGATAAACTGGAGTAACCTGGAAATGCAGAAGTTCTACCAGTCACTGACCAGTTTAAAGCACAATAATCAAGCACTTTGGAATGGGGCCTCCGGTGGTAAAATGAATCTGGTTGAAACATCTTCGCCCGAAAATGTATTTACCTTCACGCGCGAAAAGGACAAAAATCAAATCCTGGCAATCTTTAACTTATCAGCAGAACCAGTTGACGCAACCATACAGTTGCCTGGAGCCGGTGATTACAAAGAGTATTTCAGTGGAGAAACAAAAATAATAGAAAAGGGATCAGTTATAAAACTTGATAAATGGGGGTATCAGGTTTTTGTACGTAAATGAGACCTTTCACTTTGGGGTTGGTTTAGGTTAATTGAGAGCCTGTCCGTTTTGGGCAGGCTTTTTCATTTCAGATACATCATTTTCCCCGATATTGTTTTTTCTTCGGTTTGTACCTGGTACAGATAAATTCCCTTTTCAATGCCCCGCGGCTTCCATTTTTTGTATTGGGTTCCTGCGGCCAGTTTCCCTTCAAAAAGGATATCAAGAAGTTTGCCTTGTGCATTGAAAACTGAGATTTTTACTTGCGATGCCTTGTCGAGATTAAAGAAAATATTGGTCTCGGCTGTAAACGGATTCGGGAAATTTCCGGTTCCTGCTTTTGTTCCGAATCCAGCCGACAGCACCAGTGTTGAATCCGAGAAAGCAAAAGTTGCCTCGGTTAGTGCCGAC
>JAJZSZ010000502.1 GCA_021849365.1 Bacteroidota bacterium
GTCGAGGAAGTGACGGTCATGCGAAACAACAATCACGGTATTCTGACAATTGGCCAAATAGTTTTCCAACCAAAGAACTGTTTCAAGGTCAAGGTCGTTGGTAGGCTCATCGAGCAACAGGTTATCAGGGTTTCCAAACAGAGCCTGTGCCAGCAAAACACGTACTTTTTCCTTACCGTTCAGGTCGCGCATCAGGGTATAATGCATATCCTCTTTGATCCCCAGACCACTAAGCAAGCCAGCGGCATCGCTTTCGGCATTCCAGCCGTTCATCTGGGCAAAATCATCTTCGAGCTTGGCTGCTAAATGTCCGTCTTCTTCCGAAAAATCAGGCTTGGCATACAGGGCATCTTTTTCTTTCATGATGCGGATGAGTTCGGCATGTCCCATCAGTACTGTGTCGAGCACAGTGAAATCGTCGAAAGCATGGTGGTTCTGGTTCAGAACCGACAGCCGTTCGCCTGGTCCCATCAGCACCGATCCGCGGGTGGCGTCCAATTCTCCGGAGATTATGCGTAAGAAAGTTGATTTTCCGGCGCCATTTGCACCGATTACGCCATAACAGTTGCCGGGAGTAAATTTCAGGTTAACGTCTGAAAACAAAGGCTTTTTCCCAAACTGAATGGCCAAATTTGAAACTGTAATCATTTATGGTAATATTTTATAAAATTTCAGGGTTGCAAAGGTAGCAATATCTGCCTGAAACGATTGATCTTTAGATTAATAAATTCTTAAAGAGTTAAGCTAGCTGCCAGCTGTTAGTTACTGGCTAAAATATATTATACTTCAGCTACTAATCCTCTTTGCCTCACCACTTCATACGCCAGCAATCCGGCAGCCACCGAAACATTCAGTGATTCTATTTTACCCAGAATCGGAATTTTTACCTGTTCATCGGCTAAAGCCAGCAAACGTGGATCAATACCTATATCTTCCGAACCCATGATAATGGCAATAGGGCCAAGTAAATCAGTTTTTGTGTATACTGAAGTTGCTTTTTCGGTAGCAGCAACCAGTTTTAATCCTGAATCTTTCAGAAAAGTAATTGACTCTTTCAGGCTACGGGTGCGGCAAACAGGTACAATGTGCAATGCTCCGGCTGAGGTTTTTACGGCATCAGCATTAATCCGGGCTGAGCCTTTATCCGGAATGACAATCGCATCGACTCCGGCGCATTCGGCTGAGCGAACGATGGCACCAAAATTTCGAACATCGGTTACCTGATCGAGCACCAATACAAATGGTGTTTTGCCATCTTCGTAAAGGGTAGGGATGATGTCTTCGATACGCTGCAGTGCAACCGGCGAAACAAATGCCAGCACACCCTGGTGATTTTTACGCGATATCCGGTTTATTTTCTCGATAGGTACGTATTGAAACGGCACGTTGTGGATTCGTATTAAATCGAACAGTTCTTTAAATAAATCACTGATTAGTCCCTTTTTGATCAGGACTTTGTCGATTTCCTTTCCGGCCTGAATAGCTTCGATTACTGCCCGGATGCCAAAGATCATATCGTCGGCTGGTTTGTTTTCGCGTTGAAACATTTGCGATGTATTATTTATTTTTGATGATTATCATTAAATGTGGCTAGCTGCCAACAACTAGCTGCTAGTGGCCAGTTTATTACCAAGTTTTCTTTTTAACAATCTCTTCCAGCTCTTCTGTCAAAAGTTCCCATTCGTACATTTTTTGTTCGAGTTCTTTCTTCAGTCGGTCGTATTTTTTGAAAATCTCCGGATCGGAACCATCTGCAGTTTCCAGAATTTTGTCCATCTCAGCAATTTTCCCTTCCAAAGAACTGATCTCCTGCTCGGTTTTTTCGACACTTTTCTCGAGACGACTGATGTTTTTGTTGATTTCTTTTCGTTCCTCAAAACTCAGTTTATCCGAATCATCAACTTTCTGAACTTCAATTTTCTGAGCCAAAGGTACTTCCTTTTTCTCCAGTTCTTTCATGCTGTCGATTTTCTTTTTCTGAAGAAAATCGTAAATGCCGCCCAAGTGCTGTTTTACTTTTTTGTCGCGGAACTCATACACACATTTTACCAGCCCATCGAGAAATTCACGGTCGTGCGAAACAATAATCACTGTTCCATCATAATCAACCAGTGCCTGTTTCAGAATTTCTTTGGAACGAATATCGAGGTGGTTAGTTGGCTCGTCGAGCACCAGAAGGTTTACTGGTTCGAGCATCAGTTTGATCATGGCTAGGCGCGAACGTTCACCTCCGGAAAGTACTTTTACTTTCTTTTCAACATCGTCGCCCGAGAACATGAATCCGCCCAGAATATTTCGGATTTTGGTTCGTATTTCGCCAACCGCAATGCGGTCGATGGTGTCGAAAACGGTCAATTCTTCGTCAAGTAAATTAGCCTGATTTTGTGCATAGTAGCCAATTTTTACATTGTGCCCCAGTTTGCATTCGCCACCGTTGTATTCCAGCTCGTTCATGATGATCCGGGCCAATGTGGTTTTTCCTTCGCCGTTTTTACCAACGAAAGCAACCTTTTCTCCACGCTCGATGATAACATCTATTGTGTCTAAAACCTCGTGCGATCCGTAGCTTTTCGAGAGTTCCTTAATTTCGGCAACCACCGTTCCCGAGCGCAATGCCGGCGGAAATTTGATTCGCAGTGCTGAATTGTCTTCATCGTCAACTTCGATGCGTTCGAGCCGGTCGAGCGCCTTGATGCGCGATTGTACCTGAACTGATTTGGTGGCCTTGTACCTGAACCGTTCGATAAACTTTTCAGTATCCTCAATCATTTTCTGCTGATTGTTATATGCCGCCAATTGTGTCTCTTTCAGCTCCTGACGAAGAA
>JAJZSZ010000503.1 GCA_021849365.1 Bacteroidota bacterium
AGATCGCGTCAGGTGCCCAACGAATAGGTAGTTTTCTGGCTTCCGCCAGCAACACCAAAACTGTGGTTTTGAATCTGAGCGGGGCGAAGAATTTCTTTATACCAGTCGGTATTTACATCGGGCACATTCGGGTTGATGCGGCTACGGCCATAACGCTGCATAGCATTCAGTATAAAGCTGGCGTCGGCAGCCGATCCGGATTCGAGCGCCATGGTGGTAAACTGCTCGGCATTGGCCATTTTAAGCACATTCTGGGCAACCTGGGTTCCGTAATAGCCGTCGTATGAAATTTCGGCTTTCTGGCTTGATATTCCTGATTTGGTTTCAATCAGCACAACGCCGTTTGCAGCGCGAACACCGTAAATTGCGGCAGCCGAAGCATCTTTAAGTACCGAAATGGAGGCGATGTCAGCTGGGTTCAGGAAGTCGATGTTATCGAAGAACATTCCGTCGACAACATACAGCGGAGCTTCATTGTTGTTTCCCGGATAAGAACCAATACCACGAACGCGGATCGTTGGCGAATTACCAGGTGCGCCATTGCTCACAACCTGAAGACCGGCCACTTTTCCCTGCAACGATTGCATGGCCTGACCTGCCGGTGTTTTTACAAGGTCTTCTGATTTGATTGTAGAAATAGATGAAGTAAGGTCTTTTACTTTTTGTGTTCCATAACCAACTACCACAACTTCTTCAACATTGAAGGACTGTTCTTTCAGCTGAACATTGATGGTGGAGTGATTATTTACCGGTATTTCCTGTGTTTGCATGCCAACAAAACTAAATACCAGAGTAGCCTGCGGACTTGTTTGGAGAGAATAGAGTCCGTCGACATCAGTAATCGTGCCCTGCATGGTGCCTTTGACAAGCACACTTACTCCGGGCACTGCCTCATTCTTAGCATCAGTTACTTTTCCTTTTACAGAAAGCGTGTTTTGCGCGAAAAGGAGAGATACTGATAATAGAAGATTCAGTACAACAAATAGTTTTTTCATAGTCGCATTGTTTTAGTTATCAAAAATTCGCAAAACAAAGCTAAGATGCCCCAAAACGAATGTGAAACAAATCGATACACTACTGATTCATCACCCTTAAAAGATGTTGAATAGCATTGCATATTTACCTCATCAATCATTTTTAAATGACATTTAACCAACTCATTTATTGAAATATAAAAAGAACGTTGTTTTTATTTTGGCTAATAGAATTTATACGATAATGTGTCGAATAATGATGTCTGGAATTAGAAAAAAGATATGTTCAGAGGGCAAATTTTCTTTTTTTACTACTTTTATTTTGTTTTTACATCACATGCCGATGATAGAATTCAGAAAACAAAGCATTCTACCGAAATTCATAGCCCTTCTTTTTATGGCTTGTAGTGTTCACCTATACGCTGCGCCAAAACCTTATTTAAAGAATTACACGAAACAGGAATACCGGGCCGCGAGTCAAAATTGGTCGGTTACGCAGGATGGTAATGGATACATGTATTTTGCCAATAATGTGGGCTTGCTTGAATTCGACGGTATTACCTGGACACTCTATCCCTCGCCCGGAGGTAGCGTTATGCGTACCGTGGCAGTTGATAAGAATAACCGCATTTTTACTGCCGGATACCGGGAATTGGGTTTCTGGGAACGGAACGATCTGGGAAGTCTCGAATACCACTCGCTGAAACAGGCTGTTGAAATGAATTTTACACCGAACGAAGAATTTTGGAACGTAATTATTTCCGACAATAAAGTCTATTTTCAGTCATTCTCCAAGATTTACATTTATGATTATCAAAATTTTGATTTAGTCCAGCCTGAAGGGTTTATTAATTCCATTTCTGATGGTGGCGATCGCATTTTTGTTAATATTATGAATAAAGGAGTTTACCAGCTAACAGGCAATCAGCTTACTCCTTACCTGGTAAACGATTATTTCAATCACAAGGAAATCCGTTTTATCATTTCACAAAGTCCTTCGGTAAGACTGATAGGGACTACAAATGATGGCATTTTGAAGTACGATGGCATTAGGCTGGAACCCTGGCGCCCCGATCAGAACGAATATTTTCGCAAGAACATTATCAATCAGGGCTGTATCTCTTCTGACGGTAGGATAATAATCGGAACTATTCTGGATGGAATTTCTGTTTTTGATCAGGCAGGTAACCTGTTGAATCGATTCACTAAAGAAAACGGGCTGCAAAACAATACAGTACTTGGAGTTTTTTCAGATGTGAACCGTAATATCTGGGTTTCGCTCGATAAGGGTATTGATTTTATTTCATTTATTCCCGACCCTTCCTATACCATTTTCGAGCGTAAAGAACTTGGGGCAGTTTATGCTGCCGCGGTTTACCACGACAAATTGTACCTAGGAACCAATCAGGGTTTGTATTTCCGTACGTTTTCGGCTACCGATGAGCCATTCAGCCTGGTGCCTGAAACTCAGGGACAAGTTTGGGATTGTAAAGTAATTGACGACCGCTTGTTTGTGAATCACAACAAAGGAACTTTCGAGATTCAGGATAACCAGGTACGGCAAATTTCATCCGTTTCAGGAGGTTTTTCGTTAATCGAAAATCCGCAAAAACCTAATTCTCTGATTCAAAGTACGTATTCGAACCTTGTTTTTTATAAAAAGGAAGATCAGCATTGGAAAATCGACAGGATAAGTTACCAGTTCAACGATTTAATACGGTACATCGAGGTCGATCATCTCGGGAATTACTGGGCGGGCCATATGTATCGCGGCATTTTCAGACTGAAGTTTGACAGTCGCGACTCGTTGGTTTATAACCATTACTATGGCAGTCAGGTGTTTGGAAA
>JAJZSZ010000073.1 GCA_021849365.1 Bacteroidota bacterium
TTTGGTCTTGCCCTTTTTCTTTTCGGTCCTTGAACGGTTTCAAGGCGCAAATCAACATTCCGTATGAACTTCCGTTTCCACTGATCATAGAGTTCCCAACCACTGCTGATCGTCCGTCCATTTCAGGAATTCCGGCAACAATACTGTCAATTTTGAAAATTACCTGCTTGGTGCGTTCCAGCGAGGTTGCCGGAGGAAGACTTACGTCGATGAAAAGTTTTCCGGTATCTTCAGCGGGCACAAAACCACTAGGTGTAATTTTCATTAATACAGCCAGAATGCCGGTGAAGATTACAATAAGAACAATGGCAACCCATTTGCGTGTTACAAAGAAATTGGTTGTTTTCTTGTAGCGGCCTACCATCAAATCGAAAGCTACGTTAAACGAAGTGTAAAAGCGTTTCATGAAACCTTTCTGGTGGAGCGAATTTTCGCTGTGTGGCTTCAGAAATATGGCGCAAAGTGCTGGACTTAAGGTTAATGCATTAACGGCTGAAATAATAATGGCTACGGCCAGGGTAATCCCAAACTGCTTATAAAAAACACCGGTCGTTCCGGTAATGAAGGTTACCGGGATAAACACAGCCGACATTACCAGCGTGATTGATACGATGGCTGCTGAGATTTCGTCCATTGCCGAAACGGCTGCTTCCTTGGCGTTTTTGGCGCCCTGATCGAGTTTGGCATGTACTGCTTCTACCACCACAATGGCATCATCGACCACAATACCGATGGCAAGTACCAAAGCAAATAAGGTGAGCAGGTTAATCGTAAATCCAAATACATTCAGGAAGAAAAAGGTACCAATAATAGCAACCGGAACCGAAATCGCCGGAATCAGCGTGGCCCTGAAATTCTGTAGGAATACAAAAACAACAAGGAACACCAGGACAAAGGCTTCGAGTAAAGTTGAAATTACTTTTTCGATTGAGCTATCGAGGAAATCGTTGGCATCGATAGTTACCTTATATTTTATACCTGTAGGGAAGTTTTTGGAAGCTTCTTCAATTACTTTTTTAGCCTGGATAATTACATCGCGGGCGTTCGACCCCGGTGATTGGAATATGGCGACTGTAATACCCGGTCGGCCCATGGCTGAAGTGGTAACTCCATAACTTAAAGCACCAAGTTCGACACGAGCCACATCTTTCAAACGTAAAATATTCCCGTCTTTATCGGCCTTGACGATGATATTTTCGAACTCGGTGGGTTGGCTGAGCTTGCCTTTGTATTTAAGCACATATTCGAAGGATTGCCCGTTGCGTTCACCCAATCGACCGGGAGCGGCTTCAAGGTTCTGCTCGCTTAAGGCAGCAGTAATATCGGTAGGAACCAGGCCGTATGAAGCCATTACGTCGGGTTTCAGCCATATACGCATCGAGTAATCTTTCCCTCCGAAAACGTTGGCTTCACCTACTCCATTCACACGCTGAATCTGAGGAATCAGGTTAATTTTGGCATAGTTTTGAAGGAATGTTTCGTCAAATTCGTCAACTTCGCTGTATAGCGAAAAAATCAACAACATACTTGTTTGTCGTTTAGATACCGTTACCCCGGCACGGGTTACTTCGGCCGGAAGTATGCTGGTGGCGCGAGAAACGCGGTTTTGAACGTTAACCGCAGCCATATCGGCGTTGATTCCCTGCTTAAAGAAAACCTGGATAGTTCCGGCGCCAAGGTTACTGGCCGAAGAGGTCATGTAGATCATGTTTTCTACCCCGTTGATTTGTTCTTCAAGCGGAACAACCACACTCTTCAATACCGTTTCGGCATTAGCTCCGGTGTAGTTTGCCGATACCATAATGGTTGGAGGTGCAATATCAGGATACTGCTCTATAGGCAGACTTATCAGTCCGAGACACCCCAGAATGACAATGATGATTGAAATGACCGATGAAAGGATCGGCCGTTCTATAAATTTTCTAAACATGATTTTCCGGTTTTAATTTTTAACCTGATTGGCTGCTGGCATATTTTCAGATAGACTTCCGGCTTCCACCAGTTTAGGTTTGATTTCGGTATCGTTTCGCAACGAGGCGATTCCCTGAAGTACGATTTGGTCGCCGGCTTTCAGTCCGCTGGTTACTACGTACGAATCTTTCAGGTTTCCGCTGATTACCTGTATTTCGGTGTTGTGGACTTTATTATCGGCACCTACCTGATAAACAAAGTATTTGCCTTGTAATTCATAAGTTGTTTTTTGCGGAATAATGATTGCCGAATCGATAAACTGAGGGATACGAACTGAGCCACTGCCGCCACTGCGCAATAATCCTTCAGGATTTGGAAAGGTTGCCCTGATGTTTACAGATCCTGTAGCCTGATCAACCAATCCGCTGGCGGTCTCAATCCGACCGGTTTTTTCATAAACTGAATTGTCAGCCAAAATGAGCGACGCATCAGGAAGTTTGGCAAGTTTCTCCTGAAGGTTTTTTCCCTCCAGTCCTTTGATCATGGCCAAAAATTCTTTTTCGTTTAGCGAGAAGTATGCAAACATTTTATCGGTGTTCGAAACAGTTGTCAACGGTTCTGCCGAGGTACTGCTAACCAGGCTTCCTACGCGATAAGGGAATGTTCCGATAATGCCATCAGCCGGGCTTGTAATTCGGGTGTATTGCAGGTTGGCTTTGGCATTCTCGAGGTTTGCCTGGGTCTGAGCCAACTGTGCCTCTTTGGCTTTCAGCAACGATTCAACCGATTCGAGATCGAACTTACTGATGATATTCTTTTCAACCAGTGGTTTGGTTTTTTCGAGGTTGATTCGTGCTGAATTCACATCGGCTTCAGCAACTTTTACCTGTGCTTCGGCCGAACGAACAGTTGCCTGAATGTCGTTGGCATTCAACCGGAAAAGCACCTGACCTTTTCTTACAAAGGCACCCTCGTCAACCATAATCTGCTCGATGTATCCGGCGACTTTCGATCTGATTTCGACCGTTTGTTGTCCCTCAAGCTTGGTTGGATAATCTTTAAATAGCTGAGTTGACTGCAGGCTTACCGCAATAACAGGGTACTCTTTTACCTGTCCGGCTGCTCCGCCCGGAGCACCAGCCTGCTTTTTCTGGCCGCACGAAATGATTGCAAGTGCAATCAATGCAATTCCTAAATTTCTGATTGGTTTCATTGTTCTCATATTGTTGTTTTTGCTTTAATTACTGTTGTTTATGAGCTCGTCTGAAGACCCTCCGTTTTCCTGAATGGTATTCAGAACCCGACGAAAAGCATTGTAGTCTTCGACTTCAATTCCCGAAAGAAGTTTATTCGATACTTCAAAAGATAGTTCGGTTATTTTATTCATCATTTCGGTTCCTTTGGGTGTGAGGATGAGGTTCTTTTTTCGTTTGTCAGCTTTATTGGCACGCCGAACGACGTAATTCTTTTCAATTAGTCCATTCATTTGTCTGACAATCAGAGATTTGTCTTTTTGTAGGTGATGGGCAATATCCTGCTGAATAAGCTGACTGTTAGCATTAATCATCCGAAGCATAACAAATTGCTCAAAAGTCAGTTCAATTTCCCTGTTCCTGAACTCATTAGCTAACTGATTTAAAAAAACGCGCAAAGGTCTGCCTAATAAATAACCAAGAGGATGCTCTTCTTCCATTTAACATTAATTTGACGACGAAAGTAGTTTATATTAGTTGACTTGTGCAACTAATTTTCGTTAAAATAACATTAAGGATATAAGGAATATTGCCGGGGAAGAAAATAAAATGAAGAATGACTGATGTTTAGTTGCCTGAAGAAAAAACTAACCCGGAACTAACAGTAACCATTTGCTCGTCGCTGTAAGGGTTGAAAATGTAAGTCAGTACAATTGGAACTGAGAATCTGGATGAAAGTTTAAGTTCTTTGGTGAAAGCAATTCCTGAGTTAATTACAGCCAAACTTCCGGCATAATATCCTTTAAAAGGGGTGACTCCGACAAAAGGTTCCATGTCAATTTTCAGGAATGAAAACGGGTATTTTAGTTCGAGGTAGGTTGAGTAAAACGGATTTCCGGTTTCAGCGTTTTTGTCGCCGGAAATGAAAGTCCCGACCATCCATTTAAACCGGTATTTTTCAATGGAATAATTGTCGATTGCCAATTCGAGCGAATGCCTCGATTTCCCATTTTTTAAATTTAAATATTGGTTGACTTCGCCCGGAACAGGGTTGTAGTAATCGTAGATTGTAAAACTGAAATCCCGGAATTGCCACGATGGGATCAGGTCGATTTCGGAATAGCTGTTGTTTGTTGTAACCGAAGCCCACACATTAAAACTGAAGCGCCCTCCCGAAAAAGTAACCGATGGCTCAATGGCTGGGGCAGTGCCTAATTGCGATCCACGCCATACATGGCGACTTTGCACAATAATTTCAGCGTCGGAACAAGTTATCTGCGCCACACTCAACAAACTAATTACAGTAAAAAAACATGTAACAATTGATCTGAACATCTGAAACTCTTTGTTTCAAAAATAGCTTTTTTGCACTGCCAAAAACATGAAATCTGTCTTAAAAACTACCGTTCCGATTTGTTCCGGACTGAGTTATAAATGATTTGCGAAATATGTATAAATTGCAGTGATTTATTTGCCTGAAAAAGTTCTGCCGCTTCTTAATCTTAATCCAAAATATTAACTCAATTGAACGCATATGAAAAAGACAGGATTGGTTTTACTGCTTTGCCTGATTATTTCAGGAGCTTTTGCTCAGGAAGCTCAGAAAATTGCTGGCATATGGTGGAATGAAGAAAAAACTTCGAAAATTGAAGTTAAAGAAGAAGGTGGTCAGTTTGTGGGAACTATAGTCTATATCATTCCGGAGAAATATGTAAACGGAGAACCCGAAAAAGACAACATGAATCCTGACGCAAAATTACGGTCGCGTTCGCGGCTGGGTATTTCCATCTTGTCGGGACTTAAGTACAACAGTTCGGAAAAGCAATGGCTCGATGGACGCATTTATGATCCGAAAAATGGTAAAACCTACGATTGCTATGCCTGGTTTGAGAAGGATAGCAACTTGCTGTACATAAAAGGTTATGTAGCTGGCATTAAGTGGCTCGGTCGATCGACCACATGGACACGGACAATGAAATAGGAAATTCAGAATTCCCTGATCAGAGATATCTGTAAGACCTCAGGCAGCCGTTTAATTCTGGAAGCCTGAGATTTTTTTATTCATGGTGATTGAAAACGCGAACAAAAGGTTAAGAATAATTAACGTTTTAGATTTAAAGTCAGGGCGGTAAAAACAAAGCTTTTACTATTTTTGTTTTCAGTTTACGAATAATGAAGCCATGAACAATTCGTGTTTAATTTCCGAATTTTCTTTTCGCAGATTACATTGATTTTTTCATCTTCTGACTTCGGAAAATATTAATTAACAATACGTTAGAGATGAAATTTTCCAGAACAAAAAAAGCGGGGATCGTTATTGTTGGGATTTGTGTTTTTGCCATTAGTTTTTTCAGCTTTAAACAAGACGACAAAAATTTCCAGATAGCCAAGAACCTTGATATTTACTATACACTTTTTAGGGAGCTGAACTTGTTTTATGTTGACGAGGTTGACCCGACAAAGCTGGTAAAAACCAGTATCGACAAGATGCTCGAATCGCTCGATCCATACACCAACTTTATTCCCGAAGATGATGTGGAAGACTTCCGGTTTATGACTACCGGTGAATATGCTGGCATTGGTGCATTAATAAGCAAACAACACGGAAAAATCATTATTGCCGAGCCCTATGAAGGTTTTCCGGCTCAAAAAAGTGGGTTGAGGGCAGGCGACGTACTTCTGGAAGTGGCTGGCAAATCAACCGAAAAGCTTTCGACAGAAGATGTGAGTGCTTTACTTAAAGGGCCGGCAAATAAGCCAGTCACCGTGAAAGTTTTGCGCTACGGACAGAAAAAACCTATGGAGATTGAGATTGTCCGTGAGAAAATACAGATCGACCCGGTTCCATATTATGGTATGCTCGATAAAGAAACCGGATATATTCGCCTGTCGAACTTTACTGAAAATTGTACCGAAAGGGTGAAAATGGCTTTGATTGAACTCAAGGAAAAGCAGGGAGCCAAAACCTTGGTGCTGGATCTTCGGTCAAACCCCGGCGGGTTGTTGATGGAAGCTGTGCGCATGGCAAATCTTTTTGTTCCGAAAGGCCAGGAAATTGTGAGTACCCGTGGAAAAGTAAAACAATGGGACAAGGTTTATACAGCTACTGAAAATCCGGTGGATACCCTTATGCCAATTGCTGTTTTGGTGAATCGCGGATCGGCATCGGCTTCGGAAATTGTTGCCGGAGCAATTCAGGATCTCGACCGGGGAATGATTATCGGAACGCGCACTTTTGGGAAGGGATTGGTTCAGACCACCCGCGACCTGAGCTACAATGCCAAGCTGAAAATTACGACTGCTAAATATTACATTCCTAGCGGACGTTGCATTCAGGCGCTCGATTACACCCACCGTAATGAAGACGGAAGTGTTGGAATTATTCCTGATTCACTGATTTCGAAATTCAAGACTAAAAAAGGAAGAATTGTATTCGATGGAGGAGGAGTGGCTCCCGATTTGGCTGTTGAAGATGAGACTTTAAGTAACCTTACCACCAGTTTGGTGTCTGGTTCTGTAATTTTTGACTATGCAACTTATTTTAACAGCAAGACTGAAAAAATACCTGCTGCCGAAGAATTTGAAGTTACTCCTGAAATATATGCCGACTTCGTTAAGTACGTCAAGGAACAGGATTTTAAATACGAATCGAAGACCGAGGAAGAATTGGATAATTTACTCGAAGTAGCTAAACGTGAAAAATATTACGACATTTCGAAAGAGGAATTCGATAAGCTGAAGTCAAAACTTGGCCATAATCTGGATCAGGATCTGGAACATTTTAAGAAAGAAGTTTCGGAATTACTGACCGACGAAATTGTTTCGAGATATTATTATCAGAAGGGTGCCATAAAGGCCGCATTGAAGGAAGATATGGATATTAAGAAGGCTGTTGAGATTTTGCATAAACCCGATGGATATGCTTCAATTTTTGATGCTGGCAGGGTTATAAAAGCCAATTAATGCAGCAAGTTGATAGGAAAAAAGAAACCCGGATCAGTGAATTCTGATCCGGGTTTCTTTTGCTTGTATGTAATCTTATCTTTTACAATCCGAATATTTGGGGATAGAACAAGGCCAGCAATAAAGTAACTATAATGAGTAATCCCAATCCAATAAAGAATAAAATAACCCCGATTTTATAGCGCTTGTTTGTTTTTACCAGTTCGGTAACAGAGTTGATTTTGTTGATTTTATTGACCATTTTCTGCAAAGCCATCTGATCTTTCACAATGTAATCGTAGGCTCCGTATTTCATACTGTTAATAGCGATATCAATACTATCCTGCCCCGAAAGGAAGATAAACTCAACTGCCGGATTTATTTTTTTTGCCTTGATCAGGACTTCGATTCCGGTCATTCCATCAAGAAGGTAGTCCTGAATGATAATATCCGGATTTTTATGCATGTTGTTCAAGGCTTCCTCTCCCGATAAATAGGACTCGACATTAGTAAACTTGTTGGTCTTGAGGTAGCTAACAACTAGTTTATTGTACATCTGATTGTCTTCAACGACAAATATCAGGGGATTTTTGGTGTTTTGCATGCTTTAATTATGTTTTTATCCAAAAAAATCTAGGGCCGTAAATTATTCCACTTCGTTGCTGTGCGCGTTGTGGAATACCGAATAACCAAAATTAGAAAAAAAAAACTGATAATATCAATGTTTGTAAATTAGAACGTTTGTTTTTTATTTTTAATACAGAGAAACAATAAATTTTACAACTTTGAATTCATAAAATCTTTTCAGTTGTTCTTTTATTCCGAAGATAAAGGATTTTACAAGTAACGAATCAAAACTAAGTCTGATGATTTTAACCATTGATATTGGAAATACAAACATTGTATTTGGAGTTGCCGAACAAAATGATTGGGTGAAGATTTGGCGGATTCAGACCGACCGATCGAAAACGGCTGATGAGTACGAAGTGATATTCCGATCGTTGTTTGCCAGTTCGGATATTAATTGTGCCGAAATATCGCGTACTGTATTGAGCAGCGTTGTTCCGAGCCTGGTAAGACCTTTTAAAGAAATGTTGCATAATTTGTTTGGCGATTTCCCCTGTTTGGTAGAACCATCGCTTTACGATCGTTTGCCCATTGAGGTACTGAATCCCTACCAGATTGGAGCTGACCTGGTGGCCGATGCAACAGCAGCTTACATTGGCTATGGAGGTCCTTCAATGGTTATTGATTTTGGTACGGCCCTTACTTTTACAACTATAAGCAGTTCGGGTAAAATATTGGGGGTGGCTATTGCTCCGGGTTTATACACCGCGCTGAGGTCGCTGACCGGAAATACGGCACAGTTGTATGATGTTCAGTTGGAAGCACCACCATCGGCATTGGGCGAAAATACTATACATGCCATTCAGTCTGGCATTGTTTTCGGATTTGCAGGTCTGGTCGATTCGATGGTTAACCGCGTCGAAAGTGAACTTGGGCAAAATATCAAGGTAATTGCAACCGGAGGATTGTCATTTATCCTGAAAAATGTCTCGGCACGGATTGAAATTGTAGATGAAAATCTGACTCTCGACGGACTGAAATATATGGCACTGAATCTCTAATTCAGTGAATTGTTTTCAAGATACTTTCGGTAATAATTATCTGTTTTTTCAATCAGGTCTATTTTGTCAGCTTCACTTAAAAAGCTGGCTTTAAACGAGTTTTTCGCCAATAGTAAAATTTGTTCTGCAGTAAGGTTCAGCGCTTTCGCTACAGCCAAATAATTCTCGTTGATGTAACCGCCAAAGTAGGCGGGGTCGTCGGAGTTTACGGTTACCATCAGGTTTTTCCGGAGCATTTCGGCCAGTGGATGTTGCCTAATGTCTTTGACGACCTTTAGTTTCAGGTTTGAAAGCGGGCAAACGGTCAGTGGCATTTGTCGTTTGGCGAGTTCCTCAACTAAGTTTTGATCTTCCAGCGATCGGTTTCCGTGGTCGATGCGCGAAACGTTTAATAAATTCAGCGCTTCCCAAACATATTCGGGCGGGCCTTCTTCTCCGGCATGGGCTACAGTCAAAAAGCCCAATTCCCTGGCTTTGGTAAATACACGTTCAAACTTGGTGGGTGGATGCCCTTTTTCCGATGAGTCGAGCCCGATGGCAGTAATCCACGATTGGTAAGGTAAAGCCTCTTCGAGAGTTTTGAATGCATCGGCCTCGCTCAGGTGGCGCAGAAAACTCAGGATAAGCCGATAACTAATCCCGAGTTTTTCACGTCCATCTTCCAGTGCCCGACGAATTCCTGTAATGACAGTGTCAAACGAAATTCCGCGCGAGGTATGGGTTTGCGGGTCGAAGAAAATTTCGGTATGCAACACGTGTTGAGCATGGATCTTTTGCAGGTATGCCCAGGTCAGGTCGTAAAAATCCTTTTCCTTGATCAGTACATTTGCCCCGCTGTAATAAATGTCAAGAAATTCCTGAAGGTTATTGAAATTGTATGCTGCCCGTAATTCATCAACCGAATTGTACTTCAGTTTTATGCTGTTTCGGGCAGCGATTTCAAACATCAGTTCCGGCTCAAAAGTACCTTCAATGTGGAGGTGAAGTTCAGCCTTCGGGATTCCGGCAATAAATTTTTCGATATCGGATTGGCTCATATTTTCAACAATTTAGCCCTTCCGGATACACCTGACAAGAGCTATTTTACTTTTTTCAACAGCAAATCTACTAAATTGTTTGCGGCTTTCAGGTTTTCAAAACTTTCAGGCAAATAAGCATGGTCGATGTATTCGTTGTACAGCCACGGGTCGCTGACCAAAAGCACATAACCTTTGCCATAACTGGTCTCGGCAATAATTACCGAATTTGTATCAGCATCGTATAAAACGGGTTTCGCATTTTTTGATAAAAAGATCGGAGCTACTTCTTTCAGATAAACTTTCTTTACTCCTGAAAATAAAGGATGATCGGAGAACTTGGTTTCAGCAGCCATGTCCCATTCGCGGTTGGTTACAGGGTTCAGTGTAGTTGGTTTCATGCGGAATCCAAAAACTTCAGCCAGCTGGTTGAAATGTGTAAACTCGCAATTAGGGCCGTCGTTACCCATAAGCAATAAAACTCCGCCATTGCTTACCCATTTTTTCAGAAATTTAATATCGTTGGGCTGAATGTAATTTGGAGTTGGATTTTCTTTAGTGGTATCCGGATCGACTATGATGTAAACATTTACATTTTTCATCGATTTGCTGTTTGGGGCGGTGGTAATGGTTTTGAGCTGTGCTCCCCGTTTCTGAAACAGTTCGCCCAATTGCGAAAAACCACTGTTTTCCTGATCGTCCCAAGTGTAATGAAAAATCTTACCGGTTTTGGCATTGGTTTCATGGTTAAACCAGTTATCAAGGCCAACGGTTTTTTGCGCAAAACTGCCTGTAGACAGGACACAAAGAACAAAAGCGATTATAAACAGACGTTTCATAGTCGTAATTGATTTTGAATGATTAATTGTGTTTAGGTGTGAAACACGAGTTTGTGCAATCGATTTCCCACAATGCAAATCTACAATTATTCGGGAAAGAATTTAATTTGAACAACTATAAATTTCTATAGTTTCCGGATCATTATTCTTACAACTTGCTCCGATGCACGGGCCAGCAGTTCTGCCGCATTGGCTTTCGACTCCTCAATACTCATTGGTCGGTTGGCAATGGCGAATGCTGAGGTTAACCCATTGCAGTAGAGAGGTTCCAGATTCCCGGATAATATTCCCGCAAGTGCAACAACGGGGACGTCATTTTTTTTCCCCAATTGGGCAACTCCACTGATTGTTTTTCCGAATGCCGTTTGTGAATCGATTCTTCCTTCGCCGGTAAAAACCAAATCGGCCTCACTGATTAGTTTTTCCAGATTAGTTAGTTCTCCAATCAGTTCAAAGCCGGGACGAATTTTAGCCATGCAGAAAGCCATCAGTCCGAAGCCCAGGCCACCGGCAGCTCCGGCGCCGGGAATAGCTGAAAAGTTGGTTCCAATTTCCTGGAGAATGACATTTGCGAAAACGGACATGTTTTGTTCCAGGGTTTCAATCATTTCGGCAGATGCTCCCTTTTGCGGGCCATAAACACGAGTGGCCCCGGTGATGCCGAGTAATGGATTTTGCACATCGCAGGCTACAGTAATTTTTGTTTTTTGCAGTAGTGGGTGAGCGTTTGCTCGTTCGATTCGGGTTAGTTGGTTCAACGATCCGCCGCCCGGACCAATCGGATTGTCATTTTTATCCAGAAGCTTAAAACCCAGGGATTGTGCCATTCCGGCACCACCGTCGTTAGTTGCACTTCCGCCAATTCCAAGAATAATTTCTTCGAATCCAGCTTCCATTGCTGATTTCAGTAGTAATCCGGTTCCATAAGTTGAAGTTACCAGTGGGTTGCGTTCTTCAGGTGAAAGTAACTCAATTCCTGAGGCAGCAGCCATTTCAATTACAGCAGTCTTGCCATCACCCAGAACCCCATAAAATGACTGAATCGGGCGGTTCAGTGCATCGACAGTAGGTGTTGGAATAATTCTGCCTGAAGTTGTGGTGACCAGCGCTTCAACGGTGCCCTCTCCGCCATCGGCTACCGGGATGCTGATAATTTCCGCATCAGGAGCTACTTTTCTGATTCCTTCGGAAATGGCAAAAGCCACGCGGGTGGCTGATAAACACTCTTTAAATGAATCGGGGGCGATAACTATGCGCATGGACAATTCCTGATTTGAATTTCAGGAGAAAAGTACGCAAAAAGTTTCAGGTGTAGAAGAGGTGCTGAGGTTGTTCAACGACGGAGTTGGCTGATTTTAATTTTTGCCGTTGACTATTTTTTTCAGTAATCGTGTTTTTTCCTGGATGTCGTTTGTAATTCCCTGGACTGAAACGGTAGCGCCTGAAATGGCGTCGATGTTTTTACCAACATTGAGTTGCCGTGTACCATCGTATCCCTGGAATTGTTTTAGCCAGCCCTTATTGGTCACTTCCTGACCATGTGTTGCCTGGTAATTGTACACTTTTACCTGCTGAACCGACAGACTGGTGTCGAAAACAACGAAGTAGTCGAAATATTCCGATGTTTCAAGTCCTGAAGCCGGAAGTGCAGGATTTGAACAGCCACCTGCCCGGCAGCTGTTCACTCTTCCAACATAAATGTATTTTTTCAGGTTGCTCAAATCCGTAAAGGTGAAGAATTTTCCCTGTACGAAACCTGCTTCGGGAATCGAAACTTCTTTCAGCTCAGAAGTTTCCGATCCACCGATTTTTTGAATTTCCTTTTTAAGGTTTTTGTCTTCAAAGTCGAGCCCCTTGGGAGGGAAGCTTGTTGAAGTAATTAAAAAGCAGGATGCTATAATGAATAATTTGAACATGGTGTTTTTTTCAGATTAGAACATCACACCCAGGCCGGCACTGAATACTTTGGTGGTACTGCCGCCGTCGGGTTTAACCCACTGCATGTCGGTTTTTAGCACAGCTCCCTGTGCTAATTTCAGGGTAAGGCCCGCGGTTACAACCGAATTTTTGTACGATTGATTTCGGGTTATATTCGATTCCACATCGGCATGGGTGTCGTAACCTTCGAGGCGTACAAAAGGAACGAGTTCGGTTTTTACTTTCTCGAAATGGCGGAAAACATTGTAACCCGCTTCCACATAATATCCACTCATTCGGCTTCCCAAATCGTTGGGTGTGGTTTTGTTTTTCCCGGTAAAACGATTGTATTCGTTGGTATTCGACAAGGAAACCGAATACAATTGTCCGCGCAGCTGAAGACCTTTCAGATTGTAACGTGCATCCAGTCCAATCATCGATATCCCCACAACTGATGAGTCGGCTTTGGCCAGAGCAGCATCGTTATCTTTGGCAATTCCGTTGTACAATTTGCTTTGGGTGTCCCCAAAGTAGCCCGAAAGGCCAATGTTCAACCCACGGATTCCGTAATATTCGACTTTCCCGGTAAAGTTGGGCGAACTGATGTACGACGACGCACCTTTCTGACGCCCGCTACGTAGACCATTTTTGCCATTCAGTTTGGCAGTTCCGTCGTAACCGTTGAAGCCGTTGACCACGTAGGCCTGGTATTTTAATGAGGCAGGCTGAATATTTCCGGCCAGACCAAAACCGATTTCGCGCCAGGTGGTTGGAGCAATCTTGTTGTCAACGAGCGGCCGTTCAACTCCATTAAAGGTTGTCGGCTCGTGATATTCATTCACAATCCCCATCGGGATCAGGAGCAAACCGCCCCGGAAATTGATTGACTTGTTGATTTTATGCTGGAGAAAGGCTTGCTCGACATACACTTCCGACACGTGCTCGAATTCGAGTTCTGTCACAAACTGAGTCCGTTCGCTAAACTGGTAGCCAAAAAGCATCACCATCCGGTGAACATCGAGTTCTCCGTTTTGACGGACATCCGAATTCAATGGCTGGTGATAATGCACTTCGCCGTATCCTCCAATGGTGAGTTTGCTTTTTGAAGACAAAAGCTGATCGGCCAGATTTTGGTATGTTGCCTTTTCTTGTTCCAAAGTCTGAGCATTCAGGAACATAGCTGACAGCAATAATGCTGAGAAAAATAAGATTCGTTTCATATACTTTCTTAGGTGTAAATTGTAAGGGCAAAAGTAGATGCAACGAAAAAGGTGTGAAATCCCCAAAAGTGGGGATATTTAAACCGTAGATTCTCGGGGCGATGCTATTTCAGTAAAACATCGCTATAGTCGGGCGTTTTGCTGAAAACGCTTTTGGCAAACGGGCACAAAGGAACAATCTTTATACCCGCCTGCCTGGCAAACTCAACGGCATTACTCACCATTAATTTACCTGCGCCTTGTCCTTTCAGGCTTTCACCAACTTCGGTATGGTCAATAATTATCTTATTGGTTCCAACCCATACGTAGGTCATTTGAGCAACAGTTTTCCCGTTTTGCTCAATGTAAAAGACTCCTTTCGAGGAATCATTTTTCTGTTTGACTTCCATCCTGAAAAGATTTTTTTGTTCGAATTATTTGTTCATCGGAACCTCCATCAGCAGGATTTCTGCATCAGAATCAGCTTTAATCGACAAAGTATCAATATCCCAGATTCCAAAACCGTCGCGGGTATTTAGCGATTGCCCGTTGATGGTAACATCGCCGTTAAGGATAAATGCGTAAACTCCGTTGTCATTCGACTTGATTTGATATTCGGTACTCACTCCTTTATCAAAGTTTCCCATGTGAAACCAGGCATTCTGATGAATCCAAACACCTTCATCATCCTGATTGGGAGAAAGAATCTGCTGCAGTTTATTGTGCCGGTCGGCAATATTCAGGGTAATCTGGTCGTATCGCGGAGTTACGTTTTTCTTATTCGGGAATACCCAAATCTGCAGGAATTTTACCTTACGATCTTTGTTTTTGTTGTATTCGCTGTGAAAAATCCCGGTTCCGGCACTCATTACCTGAACGTCGCCATGTTTAATTACGGCTACATTTCCCATGCTGTCTTTGTGTTCCAAATCGCCTTCCAGCGGAATGGAGATGATTTCCATATTGTCGTGCGGATGCGTTCCAAATCCCATTCCGGCTTCAACGATGTCGTCGTTAAGTACCCGGAGTGCTCCAAAATGCACTCGTTCCGGATCGTAATAATTGGCAAAACTAAATGTGTGCCGGCTGTGCAGCCATCCGTGACGGGCATCGCCACGGGTTTCGGCTTTGTGTAAAACTGTATTTTTCATGATTTCTGAATTGTTTTTGTTGTTTTCATTTGGCTTTAAACGACCGATTTTGTTGGAAAGGACGATGCCCAATGCTGATGTAGAAATCAACCCGCCTGACATCCATAACCCTTTCCGGATAAAATCTTTTCTATTCATTCTACTGAAGATTTAACTCTTTCAGGCTTGTTTAACGAGTTGCACTTCGCCACTGATTTTTACATCGTCGCTTACCAGAACTCCTCCGGTTTCGAGGGCGGCGTTCCAGGTTAATCCAAAATCTTTACGGTTGATTTTCCCGTTGATGCTGAAGCCAACTTTTTCGTTTCCCCATGGATCTTTCATAACTCCACCAAATTCAACCTCAAGTTTTACTGGGTTGGTAACACCTTTTATGGTCAGATCGCCGTTGAGAATATAATTTTCGTCGTCAACTTTTTCGAATGAACGACCAACAAATCCGATGGCTGAGAAGTTTTCCACGTCGAAGAAATCGGCGCTTTTTAAATGAGCATCACGGTCGGCTACACCGGTATCAATTGACGCCGGATTGATCTGAAGATCGATTTCTGAAGTCATAAACTGGTCGCCTGATGTGTAAACATTTGCACTGAATTCTTTAAAAACACCTTTTATATTGCTAATCATCAGGTGCTTTACTTTAAACGAAATTTCACTGTG
>JAJZSZ010000074.1 GCA_021849365.1 Bacteroidota bacterium
CCCGATATTCTGTTTCTAATAATTTCCTTCACGTTGTATCAGTTCTTTGATGATGTTTTTCATTGAAATAGATGGTAATTCATCCAGATCGACATCATGCGGTTTGTAAAATTCGAACGACGAGATGTCGTCCATGGCTTTCATGCTTCCGAGTTGTTCGGTTTTGGCCAGAAACGCGAGGTCGAGCGTAAAAACCGAATATCCCGAGAAAATATATTCGTTTGGGAACGAGCAAAAGTACTTCAGCGAGTGAATTTCGATGCCCAGTTCTTCCTGAATTTCGCGTTGGGCGGCTTGTTCGGCTGTTTCCATCGGATCGATGAACCCTCCCGGCAAATCGAGTTTACCTTTGTTCGGTTCGATGGCCCTTCGCGTGAGTAAAAGTTCGCCTTCAGGATTGAAAAGCAACACGGCCACAGCTGCTGAAGCATTCACATAGTAATTGAACGAGCAATCGGCGCACTGAAACGAACGACTACCTGTTGCCGGAAAGTTTGGCGATCCGCAGCGCGGACAAAACTTCAGCACATTTACCGGGTGAGTTGAGTTATTGACCATTTATTTATTGACCATTTACCATTTTAATAATTCAGCAATTTACAAGTCGTGATTTTCCTTTAATCGTAAATCGTAAATAACCAAATCGTAAATTATTTCGTAATTCCCTGTGCTTTCATCCATTGGGCAAACAGATTGGGCCACTGGTCAACCGGCAGGTTCTTTTTGGTCATCCCGAAACCGTGTCCGCCATCGCGGAAAATGTGCATTTCGGCCGGAATTTTATTCTTTTTGAGTGCCATATAGAATTCGATGGAGTTGCGTGGAGGAACCCCGCCGTCGTCATCAGCCAAAATCAGGAATGTTGGCGGAGTTTGCGGGGTAACATGCAGTTCGTTCGAGTATTTTTCAACCAGTTCCCATTTGTTTCCGGTACCAATCAGGTTGGTTCTCGATCCCATGTGACCAAATTCTTCGCTGAAAGTGATAACAGGATACAACAATAGCATAAAATCGGGACGGCAACTGTATTTTTCAAGTGGGTCGGTCGATTCGGGTTTTCCTAAATCAAAACGGGTTCCGGCTGTTGAGGCTAAGTGTCCTCCGGCTGATGATCCGGCAATACCAATTTTTGCTGGATTGATGCCCCATTCAGCCGCTTTTTGCCTGACGATGCGTAAAGCGCGTTGGGCATCTTCCAGCGGAATCTGATCGTGACCGTATGGAAGTCTATATTTCAGCACAATACCTGCCACACCTTGCGTGGTGAGCCACTCGGCCAGATCATATCCTTCGTGGTCCATAGCTTCGATCATGTAACCGCCTCCGGGGCAAATCACCACGGCGGCACCGGTATTGATACCTATTTTGGGGAGATAAACATACATTTCGGCTTCCGAAACATTGCGAACGCGTTTGCCTTCGTAGGTTTCTTCGGGTAAGGTCATCCCGTTACTGTCGGGAGCGCCGTTTGGCCATACTTTAAGTTTAAAATCTTGTGCCATAGTGTTAAAACTAATGATGACCAATGCTAAAATTCCTAATTTTTTGTACATGGTTTTACGATTTAGCGCCAACAAAATACTGTTCCTTGTCGGCAAAAAGGATATTAAAAGTGGTTAGTGATCCGTAGATACGGGTAATGTACTGCTGTAGATTGATTTTCTCTTCGTCGGTGAGCACGGTATGGCTGTTGATGTTCTGTTCCAGCACCCGAAGCCGGTCGCGAAGCATCACAATTTTATGAAAAAATGCTTCAATCGGAATTTCTTTAGGTTTAAGCGATGCATTGGCAGGTTGTAAAATCATATTTCCGCCCATCCATTTGTCGCCAAGCGGAACTACTTCCTGCAAAGCGCCCTGCTGATCGAGCACATAGCGAAGCACTTTTTCAATTTCAGCCAGCGTGAGCGAATTTCGGGGTTTGTCGGCCGGCGATTCGAGTACAGTAAGGTCGGTACTGCTTTTGGTAATTTCTATTTTGCCTCCGCGTTCAAAAAATATCTCGTACGAAGTGATTTTATTTTTACTGACAATTCCTTCTCCGTATCTTGGGTGATCGACACGGGTTCCAACCGCAAGTTCTTCCATTTTTGAGTAGTTTTTTAGGTTTGTAACGGGTTCTAAAAGTACAAATTTATGCTGAACGGGTTTGTCAGATGTTAAAAATTTGTAAGCTTAAACATGGGTTATTGAGAACTGCCAAATTCGGTTATTTTTGCAATATGTTTTTCATGCTGATTGTAAAAGGGGTATTGATGGGGCTGTTGGTTTCCATTCCTTTGGGACCAATTGGAGTGCTGGTCATCCAGCGAACGGTAAATAAGAGTCGCATTGCCGGGCTATTGTCGGGCATGGGCGCCGCTTTGTCCGATACGCTTTATGCCATTGTTGCCGGTTTTAGCCTGACTTTTGTGATTGATTTCATTCGCGCGCACGAGATTTTCTTTCAGTCGCTGGGCGCTTTGGTGGTGCTGGCGCTTGGAATTTCAATCTTTTTCAAGAATCCGGTAACCGACCTTCGCAGGAATAAGCTGCGGGGCAATACACATTTTCAGGATATCATTTCGAGCTTCCTGGTTACTGTTTCCAATCCGCTCACTGTGTTTGTTTTTCTGGCGGTTTTTACCAGTTCGGGAGTTGCAATCAGCCTGGAAAAACCCTACCATTCATTTTTCGTGATTCTCGGGATTTTTCTCGGAGCATTTTTGTGGTGGTTTACCTTGTCGGGAATTGTAAGTTTGTTCCGACACAAAATTAACCTGCGCGTATTGTGGTGGATCAATAAAACCGCCGGAGCCCTGATTATCCTTTTTGTAATTGTAACAGTGATTATTGCTGTTCAAAAAGGTTTTGTTGTTGGCTAATCTTACGCTAAGCTAGATCTAATCATTTGCCATTTTATTGCGGCGTCGATTCCTTAAAAATATGGGTTAACTTGTCGGTAAAGAACTTTGGTGCAGCGCAGGGTTTATTTGTTTTGGCATTGAAAAATACCAAAACCACTTCGCCTGAATTAATCAGTTCTCCTTTTTCGTTATAAATCTCGGTTTTGATCGGGAATTTTACTTTCGGGACAGTGTCAACAATCGTTCTTATTGTAAGCAGGTCGTCGTAATAAGCCGATTTCAGGTAATTGATTTTCAGGCTTCGGGCCGGAAGCATGATGTTCATTTCTTCCATTTGCCGGTACGTAAAACCAAGTTCGCGAATCATTTCGGTGCGACCAATCTCGTAGTAACGGGCGTAGTTGCCGTAATAAACTACACCCATCTGGTCGGTGTCTTCGTAATAAACCCTGATTTTGGTTTCGGAAACAATCATTATTCAGTTGGTTCTGGTCGGCTATTTAAATGGAGAATTTGGCTCTTTGGCCATGTGGCCGTATGTGAGTTTATCAATCAGTGAAGGGAAAAATTTACTCAGAAAAACCGTCAGTTTTCCTTCTACAAATGTGAGAATAAGTTCCCGTTTACGCTTTTCAATCGCTTTTACGATGTGACTTGCGCATTCTTCGGCCGACATCATTTTATCTTCGTTTCGGGGTGTTTCGCCTTGCTGTGATCCATCATTGGTTAATGCCACTTTACGCACTTCGGAGGCTGTAAAGCCCGGTGCTGCTACCAAAACATGGAGCCCTTTTTTCATATTTTCGATCCGGACGGTATCCAGAAATCCGCGAATGGCAAACTTCGATGCTGAATAGCCTGTACGCCCCGGAAGACCAACATATCCGGCGATTGAGATTACTCCCACCAGGCTCCCTTTAGTTTTAAGCAGATATGGCAAGGCGTATTTGCTGCAATAAACTGTACCGTAAAAATTCACATCCATCAGTTGCCTGATGACATTCAGTTCAACCTCTTCAAAAAGTGCCCGCATCGAAATTCCGGCATTGTTTATCAGCACATCAATGCATCCGAAATGTTTAATGGTTTCATTAATCAGGGCTTTGCAATCGTCTTCTTTGCTTACATCTGTCGGTGTAATTAAAATTTCTGTTCCAGCCAACTCTTGTTTTAACTCTTCCAGAAGTTCAGTCCGGCGTGCTCCCAGCGAAAGTTTAGCTCCTTTTGCTGCAAATTCTTTCGCCAGCGCCCTTCCAATGCCCGACGATGCACCGGTTATGATTACGACTTTATTTTTCACCTTGTGTTTTTGAATGAATTGGTTAGCAAAATTAGTTTAATTTTTTCAGGCAGGATAAGAGAAAACTAACAATTGGTTGTTTATAAAATATTGCTTAAATTCACGATAAATTGTCTGATTGGTTTGTATAAACAAAAATAGCTTTTACCTTTGCAACCGCTTTTGAAAAACAAAAGCACATGAGGATGACTCAGTAGCTCAGCAGGTAGAGCACATCCCTTTTAAGGATGGGGTCCTGGGTTCGAATCCCAGCTGGGTCACACCAAAAGACATCAATTGACAATAAAAGCGTTTAAATCAAAGGTTTAAGCGCTTTTTTATTTTCGGCAAAGTGCCAAAATATGCACCAATTCGCAAAATAAACGAGACTATATCGAGACCTATTCTCTGAAAATTTCAAACAGGTCTCGGTAATTGATGTAAGATTCTGATAATTAATTCATTTTAAATTATTTTGGTTCGTTTTGATGCTTGGAATTGTGACCTTAACCGGTTAGTTTTAAGCCTGAAAACGAGACCATTTTTTTAACTAAAAAATGAGTCTAATTATGAGAGTAACAGTAAATTTTTCTTTGAAGAAAACAAAATCCCGTTCTGACGGGAAATGCCCGGTGTATGTTCGGTGTACTTTGAAAAATCAACGTTTTGAATTATCTACCGGAATTTTTGTTTTACCGGAATCCTGGAGTGAAAAAAAGCAACAAATAAACGGAAGAACGGAAGAAACCAAGATTTTGAATAATCGGTTGGATAAAATTTGTACGCGCGTTCTGGATGTGTACAACCTGTTGGAGTCTAAAGGAGAATCATTCTCCGCTTTAAAAGTGAAAAATAAATTGCTTGAAGTAAGGGATGAAAAAGGAGTTTTGGAAATCCTTGACAGTATTATTAAAGGTATTGAAGCCCGGGTCGGAAACGATTATTCGGAAGGAACCTTAAAACATTACAAAACAACCAGGGAACGACTATCAGAATTCTTTAGAATAAAATTTCGTAGAAACGACATAGGGTTAGCGATGGTCGATTATAGCTTGCTAAGTTCTTTTGATCTTTATCTGAAAGCTGAGCTGTTGCTTAAACCAAATACTGCCCTGACCTACCATAAACATTTAAAGAAGGTCTTAAACACAGCCCTAGCGATGAATCTGATCTCTAATAATCCTTACAGTTCATTTAAAGTTAGTCGCAATGAGACTCACCGGGATTACTTGACACGACAGGAGCTTGAAGCAATCAAAACTAAAGAACTAAGCACTCTTCGAATGGACATAATCCGAGATGTATTTATTTTTGCTTGTTATACAGGGCTTGCATATGCAGAACTTCGCAAACTCAATAAAATGCATATCCAAATTGGAGACGATGGTGGTAAGTGGGTAATAATCGACCGAGACAAAACCGATATTCGGTGTAGAATCCCATTGTTACCTCAGGCCAAAATTATACTGGAGAAATATGAAAATTTACCATACTGCAAAAGTCACGAAAAACTACTTCCTGTAAATTCAAACCAAAAAATGAATGAATATTTAAAAGAACTAGCTGGTATTTGTGGCATTAATAAGAATCTGTCGATGCATGTTGCAAGGCATACTTTTGCTACATCCGTGACGCTTTCAAATGGCGTTCCGATTGAAACGGTTTCAAAAATGCTTGGGCATACTTCACTAAAAACGACGCAGATTTATGCGAGAATTGTGGATTCGAAAATATCTGAAGATATGAATCGATTAAATTCAAAACTTGCATGATATTTTTTATTCTATCTTTGGAACTTCCCTCTTTATAATATAACGACCTTGGCTTTGACTTCAACTTTTAAGCATATCGATTATCTTACCGTAAAAAACCTAAAACAAGGCGATGTTAAGGCATTTGACGATTTGTATAAAAAGTATGCTGCACGTTTATACAACTTTTCTTTAAAATATCTAAAGTCAGCTGAAGAAGCTGAAGAAGTTGTGCAGGAAGTGTTTCTGTATGTTTGGGATAAAAGAGACGGATTAAAACCTGACTATTCTTTTAATGCCTATATTTTCACAATTGCCTATAATATCATCAAGAAACATTTCAATAAGAAGACAAGGGACAATGCCTTTAAAGATGATTTGATTTACACTCTTTTACAACAGGAGAATAATCTGGATAAAATAATAGACTACAAGTTCTTGCTTGAAAAAGTTGAGCTAACTATTAATGCATTACCACCAAGGCGAAAAGAAATTTTCATCAAACGAAAGTACGATGGATTATCGGTCAAACAAATTGCCGAAGAATTGGGAATCTCACCTAATACCGTAGAAAACCAACTTGCTTCTGCTCAGAAGCAAATTCTAAATGAGCTTCAGAAAGAAAAATTAGCAGGGTTGATCTTCTTTATGCTTTTTATTTCTATTTGATCATCATTTATTTTGCTGATCTTTAGTGTCATATAGATTGTCCGAAAAAATATTTAAATATTTTTTGATTTCGGATAGTGGATAATGGTCTTAAACGGACATTATAGGCATCATGGATACTAATAAAGAAAAAATAAGACGTTTTACTTCCGGTAAATTTTCATTCAATGACTATTTATCAGTTTCGTCCCTTTTCAAGAGCGAGGAGAATAATGACGGGCTGATGGAAAGCATGGAGATGGAATGGAATGAAACTGATCATACCGTTACTAACAAGGAACGCCTGTCCCATATTCTCGACGATTTGCATCTTCAGATAAATATGAGCAGCATGGAAAAAGCAAATGTATTTCGTTATTTTTACAATGCTTTCTCCAAGGTCGCAGTTGTCTTAATTATTCCTGCTTTAATTACCATCGCTGTTTTATCTTACTTAACGATTAATTCTCCTGAAAGGACTGAATCCTGGGCAGAAATTCATTCACCGGTTGGATCAAGAACAAAATTCCAGTTGCCAGATGGTACTCAGGGATGGTTGAACAGTGGTTCGTCAATCAAATATCCTGTCAACTTTATGAGTCATCGCAATGTCGAGATTTCCGGTGAAGCATGGCTTGATGTAGTTCATATTGAATCGAAAGATTTTAGAGTGATCACTCCTTTCTTTGATGTAAAAGTTTTAGGCACTCAATTTAATGTCATTGCATATGATGATGAATCAACGGCCGAAGTCATTCTGGAAAGAGGAAAAGTTCTTGTTCTGGGGAAAGATGATAAATTAAAAGGAGAATTGGATCCGGACCAGCAACTGGTATTTAATAAATCAGCAAACGAATTTATTAAAACAAGTGTCGATTCAAAGAGTTACAACAGTTGGAAAGACGGAATCCTGATATTTAAAAATGTTCCCATGGCTGAGATTGCCAAAAGGCTGGAACGGAAATACAACACTGAAATCATTCTACATGGCGATTCATTAAAGTCATCGATATTTCGGGCTACCTTTCAGGATGAAAGTCTGGACGAAATTTGTAAAATGTTATCGACTGTTGCACCGATAGAGTATAAAATTCACGACAGGAAGAAACAGGCTGATAATACTTTTGTTAAAGGTAAGGTTGAAATGTGGTTTAAAAATAATACAATTCTAAAATAGATTGCCTATGATGAACTGACAAAAAAACAGGGAGGTATTTGCCTTACCTACCCTGTCAATGATTTGAATTTAACTTAACGAAGTAGTAAATCCATCAATTACAAATTTATGAAAAAAAACAGAACTTATGGGCTGATGGAAGACATTGGCCTGTTAAAAATGATTAAGATTATGCGTTTGGCCATTTTTATCTTATTCCTTTCCTTATCGCAGGTATTTGCGGTAGATTCCTATTCTCAGCAGACTAAACTAAGTTTAGATTTGAAAAATGCCAAAGTTGAGGACGTTCTCGACAAAATAGAAAAGAGTTCAGAATTCTATTTTATGTACAACAAAGGTATGGTTGATGTTGAACGGAAAATCGATATTCAGGTTGAAGGAAAAGGGATTAATCAAATTCTGGACAAGGTCTTTGAAAATACAGGTATTTCTTATTCTATTAAAGATCGTCAGATTTTATTGATTAACAACAGTATGGTAAAGTATGGCACTGAAAGTAATGCTCAACAGCAAAAATCTATTTCAGGTAAAGTAACAGATTCTTCCGGGGCTTCACTTCCTGGGGTTTCCGTAGTGGTAAAAGGTACTACAACCGGAACCATCACCGACTTCGACGGGAATTATACCGTTACAAATGTACCGGCAAATGCCACTTTGCAGTTTTCATTCGTTGGGATGAAGGCTCAAGAGATTGCAGTTGGCTCAAAAACAAAAGTTGATGTCCAGCTGACAGAAGAAACAGTAGGAATTGATGAAGTTGTTGCTGTTGGATATGGTAAAATGAATAAAAAGGATTTAAGTAGTGCAATATCTAAAGTAGATGGAGCAGTGATGCAGAATAAGTCAGTCGCTTCAGCAGCAAGTTTACTTGCAGGAAAAAGTGCAGGAGTGCAGGTTACTACCAATAGTGGATCGCCAGGCTCAGGAGTAACAATACGTATTCGAGGTGCAAATTCATTTGGAGGAAATGATCCTTTATATGTGGTTGATGGTGTTCCTACCAGTGATATTTTAAGTATAAATTCTTCAGATATTGAAAGCGTAGAAGTTTTGAAGGATGCTTCATCTTCGGCTATTTATGGTTCGAGAGCTGCAAATGGAGTAATCTTGATAACCACAAAACGAGGAGCTTCAGGTAAATCCGATTTTTCTTTAGATGTATCTTCTGGTGTGCAGAGGGTTTACAAAGAGATTAAGATGATGAATGCTCAACAGCAATGGGAATATGTGCAAAAGGGTATTACCAATTACAATCGTTTAAATCCTAATACACCTGTAAAAGTAAGGGATCAAGCATTGGCAGACCATAATACGGGCTATGATACAAATTGGCAAGATGAAATATTCAGAATCGCTCCAATACAAAACATAAGTTTTAGTGGTTCGGGTGGAACAGATAAGATGAGATATTCTACTGACATCAGTTATTTTGACCAAAAAGGTGTTGTGATCTCAAATGGCTTTAAACGATATACCGCGAGATTCACTATGGATTTTAATGTTTCTGACTATTTAAAAATTGGGGCTTCCTTTAGGGGACGTTATTCAATGACAGATGAAATTCCTTCTGGAGATGATTCGAATTCAATTATGTCGAATCTTTTCCGAAAAATGTCGTATGAACCAGTTTATGAGCCCGATGGTAGTTATTCTGTTCGTGAACGACCAAATTTAGTTGCTACAGCAAAACTATATCAAGGAAATTCGTATCGTTTAGCGAGCTTGGGAACAGTTGATGCTACATTAAAGATAATGAAGGGTCTTGAGCTAAAAACTATGTGGACTGGCGATTTAGGAAACGATACCGGTGATTCATTTACTCCATCGCAATTATTAGGCGGAGCAACTCGGCCATCATCAGCCTATTCAAATAAATGGTTGTCATGGCTGAATGAGAATGTTTTAACTTATTCCTTCCAGCAGCAAAGGCATAAGCTGAATACCATTTTAGGGTACAGCATGCAGGAAACCTCTGATTATAACATGAATGCAGCCGGAAGTGGGGGCCCAAGTGATCAGATTTCAACAATGAATGCATCAACTACCAAAACGACTGTTTATAGCTATCAGACCGGATGGGGAATCAACTCATTGTTTGCCAGGGTAAACTATAGCTTTGCGAGTAAATATTTAATTGGGTTAAGCATCCGTAATGATGGATCTTCCCGTTTTGGTTCTAATAAAAGATATGCTCTGTTTCCTGCTGCTTCGCTGGCATGGAGGATAAATGAAGAATCATTTATGAAAGGTATCAACATGATTGATGACCTAAAGTTGAGAGCAAGTATTGGGAGAACCGGGAATCAAAATATTGGAAATTATTTGGCACAGGGGACTTATAAAACAGGAATTAATTATGCAGGCAGTGCTGGTGTAATGGTTGGTGGAATTCCTTCACCAGATCTGACATGGGAAACTACAGACCAGTACGATTTGGGTGGAGATTTAAAGATGTTTAATGGTCGTTTTTGGGTTACAACCGATTTTTACATCAAACGTACGCACGGACTATTGTTTAATATGCCAATCCCCAGTTATACAGGCTTTACAAGCTATCCTACCAATCTCGGTGAAATAGAGAATAAAGGAGGTGAATTTACCCTGGGAGGTGAAGTCCTTAAAAAGAAAGACTTTGTATGGACGGCAGATTTAAATGTTTCTGTTAATAAAAATAAGGTAATAGAGTTGCCTAATCATACTCCAATTATAACTTCTGCAGGCGTCTCTAATTTCCCAATTGCCGGAAACTTTTATACTCAAGAGGGGCACCCAATTGGAGAATTATACGGACTAAAATGGACAGGTGAAGTCTACTCCACCGATGAAATTGCTAAAGCACATGTTACTTCGATTATGGGACAGGCTCCGATTGGTGGTGTTTTGAAATATGAAGATTTTAATAAAGACGGTAAAATTGACAATAACGATCGTCAGGTATTGGGCAGCACCTTCCCCAAAATATTTGGAGGATTAAATACAAATTTGATTTATAAAAATTTTGATGTTTCGATGCAGTTTTCCTTTGTTTATGGGAATAAGATGTTTAACCAAATGCGATTTTTATCGAGCCGTGGCTTTTGTTATGATGCCGCACGCGTAGAACGAGTCAATGCATGGAGTAAACCTGGTGATATTACCACAGAACATATGGTTTTGACTAACACAGATAATAGGAACAATCAATTTTCTTCAAAATATGTTGAGGATGGTAGTTACCTAAGATTACAAAATTTAAGTTTGGGATATACCTTAACGAAAGAAACATCAAAAATGCTTAAATTAAAAAGTGCACGTTTGTATTTAAGCGCCCAGAATCTTTTCACAATAACTAAATATTCCGGTTTAGATCCTGAAGTGAACGGAAAATCAGGTAATGTTCAAACACAGGGTGTTGATAGTGGTGTTGTCCCACAGGTGAGTATTTATACAATTGGCATTGATGTTAAATTTTAAATTGAAATACGATGAAACCTACATTATATATTTTAATCGGTGTTATGATGTTAAGTCTGTTTACGGCTTGCAATGTTTTAGATCAGAATCCGTCTAGCGACATAACATCAGCGAATTTCTGGAAAACGCCTGCTGATGCAGAGAGTGGCTTAATAGCGGTCTACAATCAATTTCAAGCATGTACTTATAATTCTTTCAGACTTGGAGAAGTTAGAGCAGATAATCTTGAATCACCTCCTAAATGGGGATATGAAATGATTGATCCGGAAAACGATAATCTGAACAATAATATTATGGATCCTACCAGTGGACTCTGTTCATGGACACCATATTTTAATGTTATATCTCGTGCAAATGAAGTAGTTTACTACACAAATAATATAGTATTTACAGTAAGTAGTGAAAAAGACCGGATTGTCGGAGAAGCATTGACCCTGAGGGCAATGGCTTATTTTATCTTGGTTAAAAACTGGGGCGCAGTACCGCTTTTTACCGAGCCTTTCATTGGTTACAGTGATAAAATGTATCTTGAACGTTCAGAACCGTCTAAAATTTATGATCAAATCGTTGCTGATTTAACTCAAGCAGAACAATTGTTGCCAGCAACTCGGTCAGATATCCGATTAAGAATTACTAAAGCTACAGCTCAAACTGCATTATGTGATGTGCTTTTAACAAGAAGCTATACTTCTTTTGCAAATAATTCGGATGTTGCAAATGCTATCGCAAAGGCTGATGCAGTCATATCAAATTCTAGCTATTCATTGCTGTCAGGAACTCAATACAGTAATTTATTTAGAACCCGCAAAACAAATGAATCTATTCTTGAAGTATGGTTTGACTATACTCAGAGTTCAACACAAAATTTCTGCAACTACTTTCTGCCTCGTGCTTATAACAAGAGTAGGCCTTATGGCGGCGAAATTATTATGATGCCTTCTAGAAGCTTAGTTGCTGAGTTCAATAAAGAACCCAATGACTTGCGTTTTCAAACAACAATTACTGTTTTAAGTAAGGACGAAGAGAAATATTATGATTCAAATGTTGTTGGCATGACTTATGGTAATAAGTATTTAGGAACAGTGACCAGTGCCGGTATTCAGCGATATAGTGATAATAATATTTTTATCTATCGATTAGCTGATGTAAAACTAATGAAAGCAGAAGCTTTAATAAAAGCGAACGATGTTTCTTCTGCTATGACAATTGTTAATGAAATCAGGAATAGAGCTGGGCTAGATGCTATTTCTGCATCCTCACAGAACGATGCACTCAATAAATTGCTCAATGAACGCAGAAAAGAGTTTGCTTACGAAGGGAAAAGATGGTATGACATTCTTCGCACAAATAAGATTCTTGAATTTAAGACCGAACCTACATTTGTTAAGAACCGTACATTGCTAGCAGTTCCTCAATCAGAGATAGACAAGAATCCAAAGCTGACTCAAAACCCAACGTATTAAAATTAATTTGTACGTACTTTCATGATTACACACTTGTTATCTTAATGATAATGAGTGTGTAATTCAACGTGATTGTATCTCGGGAAAATGGATGCTATTCACTTCTGTTTGTTCCTTATTAATCCATTTTTATAATCAAGAATATTATGCTTAAACACAAAAAATATTTATTGCTGCTTATATGTTTCGTTGTAAGCTTAATCGTGAATGCTCAATCGCCGGATTGGAGAAATCTCGAAAATGCTTTATCGGTTATTCCAAGTGAAGGATATTGCGACCAACCTTATTCTGTGGTTAACAAGAATGGCGAATGGGTGATTGTGATGACTACAGGAGCTGGGCTTGAAGGGGATCATGGCCAACACGTGGTGGCTACCATCAGTCGAGACAAAGGGAAAACATGGGCACCTCTCATAGATATTGAACCGGCAACAGGTCCGGAAGCTTCCTGGATAACCCCTTTTATTACGCCTACTGGCCGGATTTATGTTTTTTACACCTATAATTCAGAGAATTTAAGGGAAATATTAGACATTAACAAGAAGCCGATTACCCGGGTTGATACCTTTGGAAAAATGATGATGAAGTATTCTGATGATGGTGGGCATACATGGTCCAAGAAAAGGTATGAAGTTCCAATCCGGAACTTTGAAATTGACGATAACAATGTTTATCAGGGGAAGATCCAGTTTTTCTGGAGCATTGCTTTGCCAATAATTCATAAAGATGCTGTGTACCTGCCGCTGTCAAAAGTCGGGAACTTTGGTGAGGGTTTTATGGAGAGCGGATCCGGGGCAATTCTGAAAAGCTCAAATATCCTTACAGAACAGGACCCTGCAAAAATTAAATGGGAAACCCTTCCTGATGGTAATATAGGATTGCTCCCGCCCAAGGGAAAGGTAGCTGACGAGCATAACATTGTATCATTAAGCGATGGCAGTCTCTATTGCGTTTATCGTACCAACCAGGGGCATAACGTGCAAACTTACAGCAGGGATAACGCGCATACCTGGACCACTCCCGAATGGGCAACCTATTCCCCGGGGGGTAAACAGATGAAGCAACCACGGTGCCTGAACAAGATCTATAAATTCAAAAACGGGAAATACGCCATTTTCTTTCACAACAATAGCTCAAGAAACTACCAGGCTCATCCACTGGGAAATAGAAATCCAACCTGGTTAGCCGGGGGTGTTGAGAAAGACGGCTACATTTATTGGAGCCAACCGGAGATTTTTTTGTACGATATGGATTATTCCCAGGCCATTTCATATCCCGATTGGATCGAAGATAACGGGGAATACTATTTTACTGAAACCCAGAAAACAATAGCCCGTGTACATAAAATACCCAATGAATACATGGAAATGCTTTGGGCACAGGCCGATAAAAATACCTTAACGAAAGATGGCCTGGTATTGGAATTATCCAAAAATGAATGTAATCCAAATCAGAATTTCACAATGCCTTCTTTAGGAAATTTATATAGTGGGAATGGCTTTTCATTGGAATTTAAATTCACCACGGATAATCTGAAGAAGGATCAGGTTTTACTGGATACGCGAAGGAAAATGACCGAAGGAATTGGGCCGGCAGCAAAATATGCAGGGAATGGTTTGAAGATAAGTATTTTAAAAACAGGAGTGCTGGAATTTATCATGGACGATGGCCGATCCCCATTAATCTGGTCTGCAGAGCCTGGGATAATAAAGCAAAAGACACTTAATCACCTGGTCATAAATGTGGACGCAAAATCTAAAGTTGTAACATTTGTCATAAACGGAGACTTGTGGGACGGAGGCGACAGGCCTTTTGGATATGCCCGTTTTAATCCGTTTATGTGGGATGTCAATGGAGAAGCACAAGTCAGTTTCTCTTCCGGTTTCGAGGGGAAAGTTGAGTCTTTCAGAGTATATAGCCGGTATCTTTTTACCTCTGAAGCCATTGGTAATTACAGGTCAGGATTAAAGTGATAATTAGAATATTTTAATCAATTGACACTTATAAATGTTTCTCGCAGTTTAAATTCTTGCAAAATTTCGAATAATTAACATAACTGTAATAACTAATAAATATGCTTGTTAGATTACTTTTTATTACTATGATATTAAACACAGTTAGTATAACGTGCAACTCCCAGTATAGTTATCCCACCGACTCCATCAATGCAATTAGTCCAAAGCTCAAATGGTGGACAGATGCTCGCTTTGGAATGTTTGTCCATTGGGGGTTATATTCTCTTGCTGCAGGAGAATGGAATGGAGAGATTATGCGTGGAAATGGATATGCAGAACAAATAAACTCAAATATGAAAATTCCAAATGCGGAATATGAACAGCTTGCTTCTAAGTTTAATCCAGTGGATTTTAATGCAAAAGAATGGGTTAATTATGCTATTAGTGCTGGTATGAAATACCTTATAATTACAGCAAAGCATCAGGATGGGTTTGCCATGTTTCATTCAAAAGCATCTGGTTACAATATAGTTGATGCAACACTATACAAGGAAGATCCGCTTTTTGAACTTGCTAAAGCGGCACGTAAGGCAGGATTAAAATTTGGTTTTTACTATTCGAATGCCAGGGATTACCACGTTGCCGGTGCGAATTGGAATACTCATGGTAACACCTGGGATTTTACAAAACAGACTGAAGATGATTTTAAAAAATATTATTATGGACTTGTCTTTGATCAGGTTGTAAATTCCGGCGAATGTGAGCACCCTATTCCGATTGAAAGTGAGCAGTCAATTCCGGTTTAAATTGAGCAGCGGCATTTTCATCAAAAACAAAGAACTTCATCAGGC
>JAJZSZ010000504.1 GCA_021849365.1 Bacteroidota bacterium
CGTGAGCATCAACATGCTGATCACCAATCGACGCACAGGTTTCGTTGTAAGCCGACATATTCGGAAGTTCGTATTTGGGACCAAAACCTTCGTGACCCGCTGCGGCACCAATTCCACCAGTGATGTACAGTTTGTAATTGACAATATCTTCCCAGATTTTATCAATCGCTTTCAGGTAATTCTTATCGCCGGTAATAGCAGCTACATCAGCCATTCCCGAATACATATAAGTGGCTCTCACCGAATGGCCAACAGCTTCGGTTTGCTCAATAACCGGAATGTGATCCTGCGAATATTCACCGGTTGAGTGAGGCGAATTATGCCCGCGGCTGTCGAGGAAAAATTTAGCCAAATCGAGGTATTCTTTTTTCCCGGTAGCGCGGTACATTTTAACCAGTCCCATTTCCACAATCTGGTGACCCGGCGAACGCATCAGTTTTCCGGGGCCAAAAGTTTTCACCAGCAAATCGGCATTTTTTATCGCAATATCGAGGAAAGTGCGCTTTCCGGTAGCCTGGTAATGTGCCACGGCAGCTTCAAACAAGTGACCGCTGTTGTACAACTCGTGACTAAGATCTGATTCCATCTCCCAGCGTTCTTTTCCCGACCACTCATGCGGATGCAACGGATCAATCGTACGTGTGGTGTACAGATAACCATCAGGTTCCTGCGCCTTGCCCACATATTCAATCAGTGTGTCCATCCGGGCGTCAAGAATTGGATCAGGCGTAGTTTGCAGCGAATAGCTGGCTCCCTCTATAATTTTATAAATATCAGTGTCGTCAAACGGATATTCTGTACAAAATTTCCCATCCTTTAATTTTCCGGCTACCTTAAAATTATCGACCCGGCCAGTGATGTAGCATTGTTTAAGCGCTATCGGGATAGTTACATCGTGGTTCAGTTTGATGCGCGGCGCCCAAAAATCGTCGGTAACTTTTACTGAAGTAAATGGAACAGGGCGAATGGGATAATCGCCGGTTGTCTGACTTTGCGCCGGAATAATGAACGATCCGGCTACAACCAGCAATGAAAGTGTTGTTTGAAGCAGTCTCATAGTATTGTATTTAGTGTAGTTTAATAGGCATTTTTCAAATAGGTGTTAAATATACACTTTTCATTTAAATGATCACAGAAAATATTCTTTACTCAACAACATTCGCTATTTTTACCCATGCCAACAATTAAACAATGTATAAATGAATTGCAACGAAATATCCACAATACGTCTTCGTCAACAGCAAATTACATCTTCTGATTTTCAAACAGCAAGGGAACTGATCAACTGGAAGGGTGCCATGCAGGCTCAGGAATTTAATCATGCCAAATGGGCAGTTGGTTTGCGCTTGGCCAACTTTACCGAGAAGCAGGTCGAAGATGCATTTAATCGTGGTGAAATTTTGCGTACCCACCTGATGCGCCCTACCTGGCATTTTGTTTCTCCTGAAGATATTTACTGGCTCGTGGGGTTGTCGGCCAAACAAATTAAAAGCGCCATGAAAGCCCGCAACCGGCAACTGGAACTGACCGAAGAGGATTTCAAGACAAGTCAGGAAGTGATGATTAAAGCGCTGGAAGGAAACCGCTACCTGACACGCGACGAATTGAGTGAGTTTTTGAATGCTGCCGGAATATCAACCAAAGAACAGCGGTTGCCGCACATTCTGATGGAAGCCGAAATTGATCGGGTTATTTGCAGCGGCCCGATGAAAGGCAAAAAGCAAACCTACGCGCTTCTTGAAGAAAGGGTTCCGAATAAAATTGAATTGACCACCGACGAAGCACTGGCGCTTTTGGCCCGGAAATACTTTACCAGTCATGGACCGGCAACTCTGGCCGATTTCACCTGGTGGTCGGGTTTGCCGGTGAGTCAGGCACGAAAAGCGGTTGCCCTGAACAACAATCACCTGCTTTCGGAAACTATAAACGATGAAATTTATTGGTTTTCTGAAAATCATTCCACCATCCCCCAGCCCGATTCGGCTTTCCTGCTGCCTGCTTTCGATGAATACCTGGTCAGCTATAAAAACCGTGAGGCCGCCATCAGTGCCGACCATCACGCCAAAGCAGTATCAAAAAACGGCATCTTCTGGCCAATTTTGGTGATAAACGGCAAAATAAGCGGCATGTGGAAAAAGGTTGTAAAAAAGGATTCGCTGATCGTCGAAATAGATCACTTCAGACCACATTCTACCCGGGAGAAAAAGCTGGTTGAAAAAGCTGCCAACGCATATGGAATGTATTGCGGACAGAAAGTTTCCCTTGAATTCAAATAAGATTCAATACCTAAATTCAGGCATTAAACATGAATAATTGCCCATTTATGGATTCAATAAAAATACACTGAACAATATTTCATAATTTAGCCATCGAATACGATTAAGCCAAACAATTAAAGCAATTACCAACCATGTTTATTTTTACAGTTTAGCACAGCTGGTGTGTTTAGTAACCACCCTGTGAATTCAACCCAATCTAAAATTTCGATTTTTAGGATTTTCTTATCGTAAAGATTTTCGTGTGTGTCCTAAATCTTTTGAGTTTTTCTTCCTTCATCTGAGTGGCTGCCAGAACAAAGGAAATATCCTTTCATCAACGTATCAGTGCTTTGTTTTCAGCTGAAAACAATCATACTGATGATTGCGACAATTCTGCTACCAATCTGACCATGAATCAGATTTGTTACTTTTAACCTATTGTCAATGAACACAAATGACTTTTCTGAAAAAATACTTTAAAGACTACCACAACCCGGGTGGTATAAAAGAACTGCTCGTATTGGCAGTTCCCATGATTATTTCAACTGCCTGCG
>JAJZSZ010000505.1 GCA_021849365.1 Bacteroidota bacterium
TTACAACTTCAGCAACCGGTGTCGAATTATCAGTAGTTAAAGTATAGAAGCACGAGAACATATCGAGTAAAATCAAAGCATCGGCTCCTGTTTTTTCGCTAACAGTTTTATACCATTCCATTTTTGCAGGCCTGATTTCTTTAACACGCATTACCGGGAAAGTATTGACTGGTAACACAAAAACCGTATCGAACTGGTTCCGTGCAATTATTCGCCCTGCAAGGCTGTCCAAACAAGTTTTAATTGCAACACTATCAACATTATACCTGATTTTGTCTCTGATCAGCCGGCGATTTTTAACCTGATAGTTTTGAAGTGTATCGTTCGTATATTTCAGGTTTCTTGAAACGAGCGCAACCTTCTTAATGTCTGAGGTAAAATTCAGCTCTGAAGGCTTATATACTTCAATCGAAAATTTCTCAAAGCTCACGCATGAAGTTATGAGCAGAAAAAAAACAAACCAAAGTAAACCTGTTTTACGCTTCATAAGTTAAGATTCTGTTTTTCAATTGCCTAATACAACAGGCTGATCGATATTCCGATCAACCTTTATTTTTTGTTCTCCAGTGCTTTTTTCCGGGCTTCAAGCCTTTTCAGATAAGTCTCAGTCTGAAACCTGTATTGCGAATAATACGATTTTACCCCATACTCAATAGCTTTGTTTAGATCGCCATTTAATTCACTGATTAGAGCCAGATTATACTCGGCCTTACTCCGTATTTTTTTGTTTTTCGATTTTGCCAGATCTGCCCAGTATTTCTCTGCTTGTTCATAATCGTTTTTATTCATAAACTGCTGCCCAGGATCGTTCTTCGCACTAAATAAAAAATATCCTCTTCTTTCTGAAATCCAGGTGGGAGAGAGCTTACTGTCAACATCAAGTGCTGCTTTAATTCCAGCACTGATTATAGCTTTCTTCACCGAAGGTAATTTGCCAAACAACCGCTCCAGCGTATAGTCGTCGCTTTCCCAATAAATAGTATCAGTTACCGCAATTTCTTTAACTAAAGTTTTAGCTCCGGGTTTATATATCCTGAAATGAGCACTGTACTTCAGGTCGAGAGTAGCGTTGTACGAATTTACCTGCCCATTGCTTGAATCCATATAGCGTTGTTCTGTAAAATCGGCCATCGTTTTAACATAGAACCGCTCAAGAACCATCAGTGCATCAGTATTAAAGTTACGACATATTTCGTTAACCTGATCACTGTTTAAGGTATCAGGAAGTAGTTCATACGAAATATTTCTGTGAAAATTCCGCTCAACCGGAATAACCACATCGTAACGACCTGATTCAAACATTAATTCGGCAAGCGCTCTTATAGTTGTATCCGCAGCCAGGCTATCGAGTACAACTTTAGAAAGTTGATAACCGTTGCGATAAAAGTACATCTGCAACGAATCTTCCCGATAATTCGCAAACTGATTATTCATGCTTCGGTTCATCAGTGTAATGCTCTGAATATCTGGAGATAATTCATCTTCTGCATGTTGCATATTTTCAATCGTTATAATTGCGTAATTGGTTTTACACGAAGCCAATGCAAAAACAACAAGAGAAAATACGATCACCTTATATATCCAGATTCTTTTTAAAAGCAACATTTCTGATTATCAATACTTTATTAATAAATTCCCCAATATTTACGGAAGAACCATTCGGCTCCAAGCAATAACATCAACATGAAAAACAACACTTTCAAATTAATCCATTCCGTTTGAACCGATTGTTTATATTGCTGAGTTGTTATTTGGTTATTATTTTCAATAGCATCAAGTAATATGCCATAATTTTCGAATGCAGCAAATTGTCCGCCAGTTTGTTGGGCTAATTGATATAAAACACCGAAATCAGCCTGATTATTCTGTAGCTCAACCTCGTTGCGTACAATACTAAAGCTGCCTTTTTCAGCAAATTGCTGATTTCCTAACTGTGTTTTGGCCTCAAAAGTATAATCTCCCGGTTCAAGATTTCCGGCATTCAAGCTATAATAATCATTTGTCCGATCGAATAAATAACTGAATTCCTGAGAACTGGCATTCTTAATTCGAATTGAAACGTCAGGAGTATTCACCAGCTGATAGCTGTCATTATATAATTCAGCAGTAAATTCAACATTATCGGTTTCCTGAAATAAAGCAGGATGATAAACATTAAAGTTATCTTCGTTTTCTTTAAGTGCCAGATATTGAATCATTTTCTGAACTAATTCATCAAAAGCCTCAAAATTACCGCTTACCTTAAAGTTGTTTAGTCGCCAGCGCCAAAGACCTTCGCCTACAACAAATCCAACTTTTCGGCCTTTTAAAGTGCCAAATGCCATCATTGACTTGTTGGTTGGTATATTCCTGATATTTTGCAATGCCAGATTCTGAACGGTTGGGAAAAGATCGGTATTTCCAAATGGAGAGAGTAGCGGCGGCGATGTACTTATCATCTCTTTTGTTGCATCGGATAAAGTAAAGAGAGAAAAGTTCTGATCAAAAGCTGGCTGAACTTCTTCGGTATTTTTGCCTGGCGTAACTTTCAGTCCCAGATCTAACGAATTCAACTGCTCGAGTTTAGAATTTGGTCCCACAAGAACTAAAACGGGAATATGGCTATCTTTAATTTTCGATAAAAGCTGGCTCGCTGCATTTTTTACTGAAGGAAGCTGATTTAAAACAATAAGACTATAACTCGAAAGGCTATCCGGAGTTATATTTCCTGTAATTACCTTGATATCATAGTTTTGAAGTTGCAACAAGCTTGTGCGAATAGCACCCAAATCTGGATGTGGACCATCGCTTAGCAATAAAATCTTC
>JAJZSZ010000506.1 GCA_021849365.1 Bacteroidota bacterium
CCACAGTAAATCATAAATATCGCGCCCTTTGGTGAAGGAACGCTGCAGGATTGCATGTAATTTTCCGGATAGTAATGAAGCTTTGTCATGATGATGGAGTTGGAGCACAACGAATCGGCGCACAACCGTGGTGGAAAGCCCAGCTCCTTGAGGTGGATTTGTATCAACTTCAATTTTGACAGCAAGCGTTTCACTTTTTTGTGGTGAAAGGCCTAGTTCAAACGGCAAACCAGGAAAACGGACGAACGCATTATGAACCGGTTTTTGATCACTGACCTTCAATTCAACCTGATATCCTTCAAGAGTTAATTCGGACAGAATTGCCTGTAGGTAGGAATGAAAATCGTAGTTTTGGCGATTGCCCTCTAGAGCAAAGTCGAGATCTTCGGAGTACCGCCCGTGGGAAAATAAGAAACGCAGCGCCGTTCCACCATGAAATGCCAATGGAATCATGGCTCCACACCGCTGCAACGCGGCCAAAATCCGTGCTTGAAGGTATTCTCTCGCCAGGTTTCGGCCTTCTAACGAGGAATTTGTTTGCCGCACCAGATTGGCTAAGTATTCTTTCATTGTTCCTCATACTGACTCGTTTCACCTTGAATAAAATTAGTAATCACCTTTGCAGCCGCGCGCATTTTCGGTGAGTCAAAGACCTCTGTTTGTCTTTTCAACACATCTAAATTGAGGTGATCCAAATTCTGTAACCTTAACTCATTTAAATACTTCGCTGATTCACCACCTGGTTGCAGGTAAATCAAGTCCAGCAGTGCTTTCTCTGGTGTTGCGACCAGCGCATTTTGCCCACCTAAGTCGGTCATTTGGTAACCATAAAGCAGTTTCGATTTGATATGGCGGAACTCAAAAACACCCAGGGGGGTTACCAATCGTTCAGGTCGACCTGCGGTGACACTTACGGTGATGTAAACCGTTTCCGGGATCAAGCCGTAAAAAGCCAGAGCAGACTGCAAGCTTACATATGATGCCCGTTGCAGTCGATTCGCGACCAGAAAGGGATGAGGTCTTACTTTTTGGTAAGGCGGAGCAATGGAATATAATCCCCGCCGCAATTGGTATAGCCGCCCACTATTAACCCAACGGGTAAGTTGAAGGCGTACATTTTTGGGATCGATATTTCCGGCAAGAAGCAGGGGAGTTTCAAACACTGGATCATCGCCAATCAATTTTAACAAACGATCAACTCCCATTTCATTATATTAGCATAATTGATAACTTATTGCAATAAAAACATCTATAACTTTAAATTCAAAGATGTTCCTCGAAGGCAAAATAATATTGCTTGAAAGTCGTAAAATTGAGAAGATGTTCGATAAATTCTGATTAGCCAATCTCTTTTTAGCAAGGCAGTTCGCACTGGAGCGATTATGGCATATGATCACAATTTAGTGCAACGTATTATTGAAATCCTGCAGGGCACACCCGCCCTGGACGAGAAGAAAATGTTTGGCGGGGTGGGGTATTTAATTCACGGCAACATGGCCTGCGGGGTGCACGGCAACGGCCTGATCGTGCGGGTGGGGCCGGAAGCTCATGCGGAAGCCATGACACGCCCGCATACCCGCCCCTTCGACCTGACCGGGCGTCCGATGAGTGGCTGGTTGGTGGTCGAGGCGGCTGGGATTCAGGATCCTGCCGTTTTGGCGGAATGGATCCAACTGGGCGTAAGCTACGCTCAGTCTTTACCGCCAAAATAATACGACGAATCCCTGATAGTTTGCCATCTTCACACAGGTTACTTTGTAAAGGCGATAGACCGAAATACCGCGCATATTACTGCGAAGGATATAATTGTGATGCGAGATTCTTAGCCTCCCCCTTCGATAAGCTCAGGATTCAGCCCAGAATGACATCTAAATTTCTTAAGCTAAATATGATCGTCTGCTAGCGAGAAAAACAAACAAGGAAGGAAAATCACACCCAATCTGCCTATTGACAACCGGACTTAATCCCGGTAGCATAAAGCATCTTTTACAACTGCATACGGTGAGAGAGCGGCTGAACCTCATCCGAATGGATGAGGCAACGAGGTGGAGGTTCTCCTCTGCGAAGAGGACGCTACCCCTGTCAACCAGGGAAAAATCGAACGATCAGCGGATGCCTCTGGAGCCCGGTCACAGGCTCCCTTCTCCCTTCCGAAAAATGTCTGGATGAAAAACTGGCGGCGACGCCGGTGACAGGTCCAGCGTAGTGATCAGGAACCTTGTCGTAGTGTTTCTGGTATTCGCTGGAAGGGCTGCCATCTTGAAATCGGATCATTTAATACGGCACGCCCGGCGTGTCGTTTTTAATTACAAATTAGAGGAGCAAAAATGGACAACAAAGAAATTTTGGAACGTGTGGCAGCCGACGACGTGAAATTTGTATCTTACCAGTTTGTTGACGTTCTTGGCACTGTCAAATCAGTGGATGCGCCTGTTTCACAGTTGAAAGGCGCATTGGAACACGGGGTCTGGTTTGACGGCTCGTCAGTGGAAGGTTTTGCCCGTATCCAGGAGTCCGATATGCACCTGCGTCTGGATGTGGATACCTACGCGGTGCTTCCCTGGACGCCAGGCGATATGCGTCGCGCGCGGATTTTCTGCGACATTTTCCAACCCGACGGCACGCCATTTGCCGGCGACCCGCGCGGCAATTTGAAACGGCTTCTGGCAAAAGTACGCGAGCGCGGCTGGGTATACAACATCGGGCCCGAGCCGGAATTTTTCCTTTTTCGCCAAAACGGCGGCCAAACGATACATCCAGTGCCGCATGATG
>JAJZSZ010000507.1 GCA_021849365.1 Bacteroidota bacterium
ATGTTGAGCAACAAGTTCAGGTATAAATCAAATGCAAGCCGGGTATGCTCGCCCATACTAAGTTCAATGTTTTTACCTTTCAAATCGGTCATTGTTCCCGAAATCTGCCCCAAAACCTCAATATTTTCGTCCATCCCTTTCAGTGCCGGAACAAGCAAACCAACATCTTTAAGGCTGATCACCGATTTTTTCAGGTCAATATTCATCTTTAACTTTCGCAAGTCCATTTCGGTACCCAATTTCCGCTTGTCGGCGAAGATATTGGCTTCCGTTATTTCAGAATTTGGTGTTTTAGCGTGAATATGATCAATAACGACCGAATCAGGTGTTGATAAAAACCCGGCTGAAAAATCTTCAAGTCTAAACTCCTTTTGGTCATTCAACCCAAATTTATTTATCCTGAAGGCTATGTTTTCGCCCATCAGTTTTACATCCGAAATACCGAACGAAATATCATCAAGTGAAATCTTATGCTGCCCGGCACTGTCGCTGTATGCATACCTGATTCGGGCATCATTAAAATCAAACTGATTCATGATAAAGCCAAAAGCCCCACTCGTTTTTGTGGTATCGGTTTGTTTAAACGCATCGAGCAAAAACTGGTAATTGGCTTTTCCCAACGAATCAGAGTTTACATTGAGGTATGTTTGACCGAGCTTTAGCTGTTTAACACTCACATATCGCTTTTTGATACTGAACGAATCAACTCTTGCCGAGAGTTCATGAACGAACAGCAACGAATCTCGCTGTTGATCTTCAATCAGCACATCCTTGAGAATTATTTCCTTGAAAAAAGTTATGGAAACACCTTTCAAAGTGATATTTGTGTTGAACTTTTTTGAAAGCTCGGCAGCAAATTTCTGGGTAAGGTAAGTCTGCACAACCGGGCTCTGTAAAATAAGCCAGGAAGAAAAAAGGAGCACAACCACTGTGCCCAGTATGGGTAACCCTATTTTAAGTGTTTTTTTGATAATTTTGTCGCTCCAATTTGAATACAAAATAATACAAATAGACGAATAAAAACCAGTCCTGAACATGAATAAAACGGAAGTTCAGGCTTTTTATTGACACCGATGAACAAAGAGAACGACATATTTATCCTGGGAATTGAATCATCGTGCGACGATACTTCGGCTGCAGTAATCCGCAATGGGGTGTTGCTGTCGAATGTCATTGCCGGACAGAAGGTACACGAGGCATACGGCGGCGTTGTTCCTGAGCTGGCCAGCCGGGCACATCAGCAAAACATTGTTCCGGTTGTCGATCAGGCCATTAAACAGGCTGGAATAACCAACCGCGACATTACAGCAGTTGCCTTTACCCGCGGCCCCGGACTACTGGGTTCGTTACTTGTTGGAACATCGTTTGCCAAAGGATTTTCGCTGTCAACAGGTGCACCAATGATAGAAATAAACCATCTGCAGGCCCATGTTTTGGCTCATTTTATTCAGGAAGAAAACGCACCATTCGATCCGCCTAAATTCCCGTTTCTCTGTTTGCTGGTTTCCGGAGGAAATTCGCAAATTATCCTGGTGAAAGATTACCTCAATATGGAGGTTATTGGCCAGACCATAGACGATGCCGCCGGCGAGGCTTTCGATAAATGCGCCAAAGTGATGGGCCTGCCCTACCCTGGAGGTCCGTTTGTAGATAAGCTTGCAAAAGAGGGAAATCCGGATGCATTCAAGTTTGCAAAACCGCGCATTCCCAACTTCGACTATAGTTTTAGCGGACTGAAAACCAGCTTTTTATATTTTCTTCGCGATCAGCTGAAGGAAAACGAAAATTTCATTGAAGAACGCAAGGCCGACCTTTGTGCCTCGCTGCAAAAGACGATTATTGATATTTTGCTCGACAAGCTGATAAAAGCCGCCAAAGAGAATAGGATTCGTGAAATTGCTGTAGCTGGTGGTGTTTCGGCCAACTCCGGACTACGAAATGCCTTAATTGAAACAGCAGCCAAACGCCACTGGAAAATGCACATCCCTAAATTCGCGTTTACTACTGATAATGCAGCCATGATTGCCATCTCGGGATATTTCAAATACCAAAAAGGAGAATTCATTGGCATGGACGCTGTTCCGTTTGCGAGGATGGACATCAAAGCGTAATGAATTATAAATTTTGAGTTATGTGTTTTCTGCTATTTGTAAACTCATAACTTATCATTCTAAACTTATAATTTCTTCAGCATCCACAAACCACACCCAAAATGTTTGGAGTTGCCCATCGGTGCTTTCAGATATTCAAACCCGAATTTGGCGTAAATTTTCAGGGCAAAATGCAGCTCGTCCAATGTTTCGAGGTAAACTTGCTGAAAACCCTTTTCTCTGGCTGTTTCCAGACATTTTTCAATCAGTGTACGTCCCAACCCTATGCCCCGGGCTCCGGGCAAAAGATACATTTTAACCAGCTCACAGGTATCTTCAGGCAATCCTTCAGTGGGGAAGATTCCGCCTCCGCCAATTATCTTTCCGTTTGCTTCGGCGACAAAATAAGCTGACTTCGGAGCCCGAAACAATTCGAACAAAGCATCAGTTGTTGAATCGAAATAAACAGTGCCGGGATTGGCAGCACCAAATTCAGTTAGTGTGTTCCGGATGATTAATGCCAAAGAAGGATTATCGTCTGGCTGAATCGGACGGATGGTAATTTCAGTTAAGGTTGGCATGAATTTATATTTGGAATTTACGTCCAAATCTATCAATTTATTCCTTTCCACCATTGCTTCTGAATTCCATAATCGTCCAGATTGACCGCTTCGC
>JAJZSZ010000508.1 GCA_021849365.1 Bacteroidota bacterium
GCCCCGCCATAAATTCGGACAGGACAACCATTGTTCAGCCCTATACGGCGACTGTAAAACAACTCCTGCGATTGCCCCATATTGAATCCGAATATGCTCGACCGTTCCTGAAAAAACATGCGTTTTTCGGGCAAGTACATCAAATAACGGGTCAGGTTTACGTATTCATCATCGGCTTCAACCTGCGCAAAATCCGTATTAGCTGTTACATCGAGCGTCAGGTTGCTATTCAAACTGTATTTCACATCGAGTCCTGCAGTCAACTTAGGTTTATCTTCACGAGTGTATTGGGTTTCGGCCCCATTTAATACCTGGTTCTGCTCAAACCCCGAAACAACATACGGAGCGATGTAAATAGGCCTTGCTGATTTTACTCCTTTCATCTCTACTGTTTGAGCCAGCGATGGCTTCAAAGCAGCAAGAATTCCGTATTTTGGATCGATCTCCGGATAAGTATCAACCTCGTTGCAATAACTTATGCTACGGTTCAAAATAAGCCCCATCTTCACATTTCCATCCTTTTCCTGAAAACGTAAACTGGAAAACGGAATGCGCATCTCAACCGACCAACCATCTTCAATCATAGCAGTTTTTACATCCCAGAATGTGTTCCAGCTATAGTTCAACGCTGTATTTCCTGTGGGCGAAGGCTTAAAATTGGCATCGTTCGAAATGGCAAAATCAATCCGTTGTCCCGAAGGAGTTGTAAAGAAAGCCAATCCGCTTTCATTGTCGTCATAGGTATCTAAGATGATTCCAAACGAATCTGAGTTCCGGGATTCCTCGTCGCGTTTTTTGCTTGTGGCAACAATCTGCGACGGATCGGCATAATGAAGGCGGGCAAAAACCCATAAAAATTTATCATCATAGCCAATTCTCACTTCCGTTTGTTCGCTGGGAGTTTTCCCAAAACTGGGTGCATGCATCTGCATGTTTACCGGAGTTGAGAGCGTCCAGATGGCAGGAGCTGTAGTTCCATCAAATTCAACAACGTCATTTATTCTGGCAATAGGCAGAATGTCGGTAACTGCGGCCTGAGCCGAAAGTGCAGCCCCCACAAAGAAAACAACAGCCCATATCTTTTTTAGGTACATTAATTATTTATCTTATTGGTTAATCATTAAATCAAAGCAGTTTATATTGCAAAAACAGTCCAAAGCATTTGGCAAATTCAAAATTGCGGTCAAAGAAATTAAGGTCGGCTGCAGCGCCATACTGGTATCGTCCACGTACAAAACCACTGCGAAAACGCACCGTACTGAATGAATGGTCTTTCCCATTCAATATTGAAAGTGATTGCATCCTGAACACAAACTTCACTTTTTCAGAAAATCCGCGAAGACATTGAAACATTGAAATGTTCATCAAGTCGGTTCGTCGGCCGATATTGAGATTGGGGAACAGCATCCATTGAAAGTGTTTCTTTGATATCATGTATTGCAGTCCAACCGTCGGTTTCAAACCAGAGCTATTCGAATACATTTCACCCACAGTTGACTTTAAATTGGGCGTAATTGAATAACCCATGTTTGAAATAACCAACATGCGCATTTCCTCCTCTCCAGGATAATCAGAGCTGATGCGACTGGTATTCGAGAAGTTCAGCCTGCCGCTCCGGCTAAGTTTAGCGCCAAACGACCCGGTGAACGCCCAGAACGTTTCCATGCTTGTCAGCTCGGCCGAAACCGATTGTCCTGACAGGCTTTTAAAAAACAACAAACTCACGACTATAAGCAAAATACGACCTATACTCTTCATAAAATCAGAGACATAAATTTCAACTATGCAGGCGTTCAACCTACACTGTAAAAGGTTATTAAAATTAAATCGAGGAGTTGCAAGGAAATGAATGTCTCCCTGGCAAGCAGAAAAAGTTTCCTGCCCTCAAAAAATCAAGGGCAGGAATTGACTAGAAAAAAAGACTAAACTTCTGATTTATTAATTTTATTTGCGGTATTTCGAAACACGGGCATCGTTAATTACCCCACTCCAATTCAGTCCAAAAGCAAAATCGTAAGTATTTCCGTCGGCATCCACATAGCATTTCATATCGCGCGGAACATCCTCAAACTGTTCCTCAACGGTTTTCATATCAGCCGGCATCTGGAATGGCAGCAAAGCCGAAGGTTCAAACACTCCTGAAACAATGTCGAGAATAGCCTGCGACTGAACACCCATTTGAACTAAAATGGCATCGGCGCTTTTTTCAATTTCAGAAAACACCATCGGGTTCGAAGCTTTTACCACTACAACAACAGGCTTGTTGCCCATTTTTGCTTTGGTTTCGTTCACCATTTTCATATCCTGAATGTTTGATGCAGTAACCGATTTGCCTTTGTATGAACGATTGGTAAAGGTTTCGAACGGACTTCCTCCGGCAATACTGGTTTCGCGGGCAAACTCAGCTTTGTACGGACCATACTGTAAACTGATTGGCACATAACCGTTGCCGTTTTTCTTCAGGTCGTCTTCCGAATAACCTACCCCACCTTTTGGACTGTCGATGCAAACCAATGCAAAATCTGCTTCTTCAGGTTTGGCAACCAGTTGGAAATATTTATTGACCAACTCTGGCTTAATAGCATCCATCCAGCTTTCCTTTGTTTCAACACCAAACCAGTTTTTGCCACCTGGCAAATATTTCTGCGGAACGTAAACTTTCAGCTGCTTTTTCAGCGGTAGCGTTTTTGCATGGTTTTTCAGCATCACCACCGAACGCACCTGTGCATCGTAACCGGCTTTCATGAATTCAGGA
>JAJZSZ010000509.1 GCA_021849365.1 Bacteroidota bacterium
GTCCGGCTTAAAAATGCCAGCAGCTTATGACAATGGCGGTGTGTCGTCGGGACTGGAATACAGTACCCGGTTGAAAGGAAGTGAATGAAATGAGCATTCCATTGGAAATGATACCGACGAAATTTCGGCTTTCATAATCTGGAATGTTCTTAAATTGTAGTATTTCAGTAAAAATTTATCCTGGCTGACGTCAAAACGGAACCTAACAACAAAATCGGTTCCCAAAGTTCTCAGGTTGTACGAAGGTACCTGGTTGCAGAAAAAAACTTTGTTCGAATCTGAATCATTTTGAACCGGAGTTTTCTGGTTCGCGGCTTGTTTCAGGCCTGATGGATGGTACACATCGAACAATGCGGCCGATCCTATCAGGGCTAGAATCAGGCAAAACCGCATAATAAAGGTTTTCGATATGTATTTCTTCAGGTTCATCTTTTTGTTTTTCAGCCGCCAAATATATTTATTTTTTCTGAATATAATCCTGTCGATTTTCTGCTATCGGGCAGCCTGTAATTCCTGAAACCTGATGGTCTTTCCTGCATAATCGATTTTGCATTGATAGCGCATCAGTATATCGCCGCCAAGTAAGCCAGCTATAGGGTACGAAGTATATTTGGCGTAAATCTCATTTACATGGTTCAGGTTGATAAGAGCAACTTTGTGGTTTTCAATTTCAATCTCTCCAAAGCGTAGGGAAGTCATTCGTCCGATTGCTGTTTCCGTCATACCCTGGTTAATTCCGGCACTTTGGTAGTCGTCGGTGTTTTCCGAGTCGATGAGCTCATAAAAGTTCACCAGATTTTTGTCGAGTACTGTTTTTGAGGCACCCGTGTCGATTACCCAATAGGCTAAAGTGCCATCACTGAAATTACCTTCGAGCAGAATATGATAATTTTCGTATTCAAGTTCTATAACCTGAAGCGGCAGTTCAACGCTCGGTTCTTCCGTTTTCTTATTCCAGAGTTTCAAGGGTAATATTTTATTTACTGAGATGTGGATTCGCAATAAAAAAGCCCTGACTAAAAAGCCAGGGCCTCAAATATAGCTTATTGTTTGTTTTTTTCGAAAGCTTAAAGAATATTCATCCCATCAACAACGTCCATGATTTCTTTAACAGCAGCAGCTGAATCGTGCAATAGTTTTGTTTCGTCTTCAGTCAGCTTAACTTCGATGATTTGTTCAACACCGTTTTTGCCCAATTTAACAGGAACACCAACGAATACATCTTTCAAACCGAATTCACCTTCCAGTTTAACGCAGCAAGGGAAAACACGTTTTTGATCCATAACGATAGCTTCAACCATTTGAGCAGCAGCTGAACCTGGTGCATACCATGCTGAAGTTCCCATCAGGTTAACCAATTCGCCACCACCTTTTTTAGTGCGGTCGATGATTTTTGCCAAACGTTCTTCGTCGATCAATTCGGTTACTGGAATACCAGAAACGGTAGTGTAACGTGGTAGCGGAACCATAGTGTCGCCATGACCACCCATCAATAAGGCCTGAATATCACGTGGTGATACATCCAAAGCTTCAGCAAGGAAAGCACGGTAACGGGCAGTGTCCAGAATACCAGCCATACCCATCACTTTGTTTTTGCCTGCTTTTGAAACTGCATGAGCAACGTAAGTCATTACGTCGAGTGGGTTTGAAACGATGATGATGATTGCGTTTGGCGAGTATTTGATCACGTTTTCAGTAACGCTTTTCACGATACCTGCATTGATCGAAATCAGGTCATCGCGGCTCATTCCTGGTTTACGTGGAACGCCAGAGGTGATTACAACAACATCAGAACCGGCTGATTTTGAATAGTCGTTGGTAGCACCAACAGTACGAGTGTCATAATAGTTAATGGGAGCAGTCTGCCACAAGTCCAAAGCTTTTCCTTCTGACAATCCTTCTTTAATATCAAGTAAAACTACTTCGCTTACAATGTTTTTTTCGGCTACAATCTGAGCACAGGTTGCACCAACATTTCCAGCACCGACAACAGTTACTTTCATAATTGTATTTTTTATTTGGATTACTTTTTTATAAACGTCTGCAAAGTTATAAGGTATTTTGAATTGGCACCGAATTTTAACCATCGCTTAACAATTTGGTAAGGAACCAATCAATCAGTTTGTTACGGTGATTAAAGGTACCCACTGCCCGTTCATACGTAAAAGGTTTGAATGTGTTTGATAATGAACATTAAACGAATTTATTCTAGTTTTCTAAAAGTGCATGGAGCACTATTTTGATGGTGATTGATTTTGAAAATCAATATTGAATTTTTCATCAAAAGAGTATGATTTCTTTTGGGCAGATAATAATTACACATAACTTAATGTGCAATGCACCAAAAAACGTTTCGGTTTGTATTTTCTTTGCATGGCTTTTACAATAAGCCTCGACTTTCGAAAACATTTTCTGGAAATGAAGGTTTATATCACCAAAAACTAAAAATAAAATTATGGCTGACAGATTATCTGATCCAATTGGACGACTGATGGGACTTCGTTACAAATCACATCCGTGGCATGGGGTTTTTATCGGGAAAGATGCTCCTGAGAATGTTGTTGCATTTATTGAAGTGGTTCCAACAGATACTGTGAAGTATGAGATCGATAAAGAAAACGGGTTTTTAAAACTCGACCGTCCGCAAAAATATTCAAATGTAGTTCCGGCACTTTACGGATTTATTCCACAAACTTATTGTGGCGATTTGGTTGGTAAATATTGTATGGAAAAAACCGGCAAAGTTGGGGTAA
>JAJZSZ010000510.1 GCA_021849365.1 Bacteroidota bacterium
GGCTTGTCCCGGCGGCTGCCTGGGTGGAGGAGGTCAGCCCATCCCAACAAGTCCGGAAATACGCCAGAAACGGGCCGAAGCTATTTACGCCGAAGACGAAGGAATGCCGCTTCGGAAATCGCACCAAAATCCAGAGATTATCAAGATCTACAAAGATTTTCTCGATCATCCGCTCAGCGAGAAATCGCATCATTTGCTGCATACGCATTTTACCGCAAGAGAAAGATTTTAATGGAATAGTCCGGTTTCGCCGGACTTTCTTATTTTTGAATCATGCAATATCAACATTCTTTTAAAAGCCCGCTAGGATTTCTTAGCCTGAAGTCGGACGGAGAATCGATTACCGAAATTTCGTTTGCAGAAACTGAAATTCAGGGAGACCAGTTGTGTGAAGTACTCGAAAAATGTAAGGTACAGCTTGAACATTATTTTTCAGGAGACCTTTTGGAATTTGACTTGCCGCTTGCTCCTGTAGGAACTGAATTTCAGCAAAAGGTTTGGACTGAATTATTGAAAATTCCTTATGGCGAAACCATTACCTATATGGAGTTGGCAGTCAGATTAGGCGATCCAAAATGTATCAGGGCAGCAGGTACAGCCAACGGAAAAAATCCGATAGCCATAGTCATTCCCTGTCATCGGGTAATTGGAGCCGGAAATAAGCTTACCGGTTACGCCGGCGGAATCTGGCGGAAAAAGATGTTGCTTGAATTAGAGATAAAAAACAATCCCTCGAAACGTACACTTTTTTAAAATGAGTAATTCTTTAATTTTTGAAGCCTGCGTTGAGACGCTGGAAGATGCTTTGGCCGCCGAAAGAAGAGGCGCGAATCGGATCGAACTTTGTTCTGCACTTGATCAGGATGGTTTAACGCCTTCGCAAGAATTAACTAAACAATGCGTTCAAAACCTTTCGATTCCGGTGATGGCAATGGTTAGGCCACGTGGTGGAAATTTTGTTTATACTGAGGAAGAAATCAGCGCCATGGAAGCTGAGATTGAGTTTTTTAAACAATCGGGCGTTGCCGGAGTGGTATTCGGTTTGCTGACTGAATCCGGCGATATTGATGTGGAAAACACAAGTCGGTTGGCAAGGCTGGCAATGCCGCTCGATGTCACTTTTCACAAAGCGATCGATTACTCCAACGATATTCTGAGATCGTTTCAGCAATTGAATTCGATTGATGGAATTACCCGTGTACTTACTTCCGGTGGAATGGATACGGCCTGGAATGGCCGTAATGTTCTCAAACAAATGCAGGACCTACAGGGGAGGCGTATAAATATAATTGCTGCCGGAAAAGTACTTCCGGATAATCGGGAACAAATTGCTGCATTTTCGGGAGTTTCTGAACTTCATGGGAAACGCGTAGCGTAAATCTCAGGCTTATTTCTGCACGTTTTTCATGAGAAAAAAATGAATCTGATCTCAAAAAATGTTCTAATGTTAATTTATTGGAACATTTTAGTTCTGAATTCGAAAAATATGACAAAACCTTGCCTTTGTTTTTCAGGAATTATTTAAAATTGCATCGTTAAATTTTAAGTAAGTCATTCATTAGTAGAAAGCAATAGGTATGAAAACAATTAAGCAAATTTCAGTTTTAGTGCTTGCAATTATGCTTACAAGTATAAGTTGGGCACAGGAAAAATCAGCCGACAATAAAAGTTTGTATAAAGCCTTCGAAATGTCGGCCAGCGAAGGATTAAATCTTCAGGCAACTGCTAAAGTTGGGATTAAACCGATTTATGGGTTATTCAGCATTGGAACCCAATTTTTGAGCGAAAATTACAAATGGGCGTTTGGCGGTGGAATTGGTACCCATTTGATCAAAAACGAAAATCATTCGATGAACCTCGAATACATGATTTTTCATGTCAACGAAAACGAAGTCTGGACTGATAATTATAACAATTTTCAGCAAATCAGGCTTTTGTACAGCAAACGCATTGGCGATAAAATCAGCGTCTTCGGTGGACCTAGCCTTAATTTAAACATTGCTGAAAATAAGGAAAGTTTCGGTCATACCTTCGAAAGCACTTTTGCACCTTACGATATTTACTCGCATGTGGGTGATAATCATACATCGAAAGGTTGGATTGGATTTACCTTAGGTATCAGGTTTGATAAAAAGTAGATTTGACGGAGATAATATAAAAGATTAGCCCTGCCAGGAATTTTCCGGACAGGGCTTTATTTTTGATTACCGAATTGATTATTTCCAGAGATCTTCGCCGTATGCAAAGCCTTCGCGCATCGGTTCCTTGATGTAATTTTCCAGTTCAGGATGATTGGTAATTTTCATATTTGCTGCATCGTATTCAATGCGTGTATTGAATCGTTGAGCCAAAACACCGGTAAGCGACATTTCAACAAGTTTGGTAGCATAATCAAAATTTGAACCGCAAACCGATCCGTTTTTAATGGCTTCGGCCCATTCGCGTTGCGGATTTTCATCGAAAGTACGCGGAATCGTTTGTGCAGGTGGGTTTTTCTGAAACTCCTTCCATTCATCTTCTTTCATCAGCAGCTTGGGCTCGTTTGGCCGTCCACCGGTCATCAGACTTACCTTATCACCTACCATAATCATTCCACTTCCTGGAAGCTTATCCAGATTCCACTCCGGACGAATTTCAGGTTTTAATTTTCCTTCGTACCAGCGCATGGTTACCGGAACTTTGTTGCCACGTGCCGGGAAATCCCAGCGAATAATGGCCTGGTCGGAAACAAAACTGTTATCAGAGATCG
>JAJZSZ010000511.1 GCA_021849365.1 Bacteroidota bacterium
AAGGAACGAAGCCGATTCCCAATTCTTCAAGAGTTGGCAGGATTTCACCCTCTGGTTCGCGCCACCACAGCGAGTATTCGCTTTGCAAAGCCGTTACCGGCAAAACAGAGTGAGCCTGACGAATGGCCTGAACTCCTGCTTCCGACATCCCGAAATGTTTCACTTTGCCCTCCTGAATCAAATCCTTAACGGTTCCGGCGACGTCTTCCATCGGAACAGCCGGATCAACGCGATGTTGGTATAGCAAATCAATAGTGTCAATGCGAAGTCGTTTTAGCGAGGCTTCTACCATCCGGCGGATATTTTCAGGACGACTATTTAGCCCAACCATTTTCCCATCCTGAAAGTTGAACCCAAATTTGGTGGCTATTACCACTTTACCTTTAAAAGGTTCAAGCGCCTCTCCTACCAGCTCTTCATTCACATATGGGCCATACACTTCAGCGGTATCGAAAAATGTTACCCCACGCTCAACTGCCTGACGCAACATCACGATCATGTCTTTCTTTTCAGGAAAAGGAGGAAATGAAAAGCTCATTCCCATACAACCAAGCCCAAGTGCTGAAACTTCGAGGTTGCTGTTTCCTAATCTGCGTTTTTGAATTTTTGTTTCCATCGTTTTGTGATTTATAAGAATGATACAAAAATCAAACAATTAAATCGCGAAAAATAACTAAAAGCAAATAATAAATTACGAAAATCAAATAGTTTCGTTTTCTGATTGTGTTATTCTTCAGCTCATCAGCCCGCCAAGAAACTATCGCGATTAATTGTTTCTGAATTTCAATGGGCTTGTCAGGACATGTTTTTTGAAAAAATTATTAAAATGAGTCACCTCGGTGAAGCCTAAGGAGTTTGAAATCTCGGCAACGCTCCAATTACTGTGTTTCAGCAAGATTTTGGCTTCTTGTAATATACGTTCAGCGATGATTTGGGTAGTAGTTTTCATCGTTTTTTCTTTTATCGCACGATTCAGGTGGTTTACATGGATGTTGAGCTGATCGGCAAACTCTGAAGCTGAACGAAGGTTGATTTTCTGATGAGTGTCGTCAATTGGGAACTGACGCTCGAGAAGTTCCATAAATAAAACGGAAATACGTTTGGAAGCATTGGTGAGTTGCTGATCGGAATTCGCCGAAGGCTGAATTTTCATGGCAAAATGCAACAACTCGAAGACCAGATTGCGCAACACATCGTACTTGTGCACATAGTTTGAGCGGATTTCTTCAAACATTCGTTTGTAAATAACCGTAATTTGTTCGACCTGTTCGTCGCTTAATTCAAATACATGGTTTCCTGCTGGTTGAAAAACCGAATACTGGTTAGGGTCACCAAACTTGTGAAAAAAATGCTTGTTGAAGATGCAGTAATACCCCGATTCTATTCGTTCAAGGTTTTCGCAGTTATACGGAATCTGTGGATTTGAAAAGAAGAGAGCCTGTTTTTTTACTTTAATAATCCGGTCGGCATAATTCATATTAATGTCGCCAACAACAAGCATTATTTTATAAAAATCTCTTCGTTTGTATGGTAACGGCTTTGCTTTTTCAGGATCAACAGGTTCGTGCTCAAAAACATTGAAATGGCCAATTTCATTTCGGATATTGTCGGGAATCCAATCAAATTTCCGTTTATAAAATTCTTCTATTGTTTCAATCTTATTCATGGTATAACTTATATTTTTCAAATGATGGCTATTAATTTTTCAAAAATCAGCGATACAAACTGATTTGTGCTGATTAGCAGCATACAAAAGAAAGCAATTTAAACCTCAGGTTGTAACAAAATTCAAATAAATAGTTACGAATTTCAAACAATTAAGTAATTTGATGACAAGCTTAATTTGAAGAGAAAGGAAAGCAAAATTCCTCGTTTACTTATGATTTAATTTCCTGAAATGTTAAATTTCTAAAGGATTAATGTGATCATCTTTGTTATAAAGAATATAGAGTTAAACCGAATTATTCAATGAAGAGAGTAGGTCGAATATCAATTTTACTTGTGCTTGTTAGCCTTGTGTCATGTGGTTTTGCACAACAACCTGTGAGAAAGATAGACGATGAAACTAAAAATGATTCGTTGGTCCAGAAATTCTACGCCATTTATCAGCAACCATTGTTTTGGCTATCGTCGCGTAACGACGCAAAAAGAGTAAACGAATGGCTTACTGCAATAGAGTCGGCTAAAAATTCAGGTCTGGTTTCAAATAAACTTATGACTGGGAAGATTAGAACTGCAATGTTGCCGAAAAATATAAGGACAAAGGTTGCAAAAGCAACAACAGATAAACTGATTACCAGTCTTGTTTTAAGCTTCATTAAGGAGTTGCAGGCATACAATGTTCATTTTGATTATGATGAAGTTAACACTCCAAAACCCGATTCGGTATTTATTTATCAATTACTGAATTCGAAAGGTAAAATTCCTGTTTCAAAAATTGTGTCCGATCTCGATTGTCAGGATCATGATTATCAGATTCTTAAGAAATTTATTCGCGATTCTATTCCAGATAAGAATTCGTTGAAATATAAGTCGGCACTTTTGGCAATGAACTATTTGAAATATCTGGCAGCTAACCGCCACGAGGAATATATTGTTGCAAATATTCCGGAGACTATGGTCAGGTATTACCGCAATAATAATGTTGCTCTGAAAATGAAAACAGTTGTTGGTAAAAAGCGAAGTCGTACGCCAACGATAGCCTCGCATATCACGAATATTGTCACTTT
>JAJZSZ010000512.1 GCA_021849365.1 Bacteroidota bacterium
CGATCTGGAACACATTTGGTAAAACCAAAAGGCGACGAAACTTCTCCGGTTTATCGGGCTTCTATTCCGAAACTTTGCGGTGAATGTCACCAAAAGGGTGGAAAAGCTGTTCAGGGAACCAATTTGAAAGAAGTGGATGCTTTGCACGATTATTCAACTAGCGTGCACGGTCGTAGTTTGGTTGAAAAGGGCTTGCTTTCGGCTGCTGTTTGTACCGATTGTCATACCACTCACTTTAATTTAAAGCAATCTGACGAGAGGTCATCGGTAAATCCTAAAAATATTGCTGCAACCTGTGGTAGTTGCCATAAAGGTATTTACAACGAATATATTGCCAGTGATCACGCTTACAAAGTTGAAGGAAGCGGCGAGCTGCAATATCCTACCTGCGAAACTTGTCATACAGCTCATAATATTTCTGAGGTGAAGAAGGACAAATTTATGGCCGAAATTACCACACAGTGTGGAAAGTGCCATACCAAGCTGGCCGAAACTTACCTCGAAACATATCATGGTAAAGTTTACCAGCTGGGTTACATGCAGGCTGCCCGTTGTTCCGATTGTCATGGTGCGCATAACATTTACAACATCCGAAATCCAAAATCATCTGTTGGTCCCGAAAACATTGTGGCTACCTGCCAGAAATGTCATGCCGATGCCAGCAAGCGGTTTACAGGTTACCTGACACATGCTACACACAACAACAAGGCAAAATTCCCTTGGTTATACTATACTTTCTGGGCAATGACCGGATTGTTGGTCAGTGTGTTTATCTTCTTCGGAATTCATACTTTGCTGTGGCTTCCACGATCAATTCAGGCAATGCGGAAGAAGAAAGCCCACGCAAAAGAAGTCGGCGAGAAAGTATATGTACGCCGCTTCACCAGAAGCCAGAGTATTACCCACATTTTTGTGATTATCAGCTTTCTGTCGCTTGCATTTACCGGAATGTTGCTCAAATTCGCCTATATGGCCTGGGCTAAATTCCTGGTTCAGCTAATTGGTGGTGCTCAGGTTGCAGGAGTTATTCATCGCATTGCAGCGGTAATAACCTTTGGGTATTTCTCTTATCATGTCTATTCATTATTCAAAATGAAAAATGAAAAACGTCTGACATGGAAAGATTTCATCTTTGGAAAGAATACCCTCATGTTTAATAAACAGGATATAAAAGATTTCGTTGCCTCAATAAAATGGTTCACTGGCCGCGGTCCTCGTCCGTCGTATGGAAAATGGACTTACTGGGAAAAATTTGACTACATGGCCGTATTCTGGGGGGTTGTAGTAATCGGATCGACCGGATTGGTATTGTGGTTCCCGGTATTCTTCACCAAGTTCCTGCCTGGATGGTTAATCAATGTTGCCCAGATTATTCATAGCGATGAAGCTTTGTTGGCTGTTGGATTTATTTTCACCATCCATTTCTTCAATACACACCTTCGCCCTGAGGCTTTCCCTATGGATACCGTAATTTTCACTGGAAAAGTTGCTGTTGAAGAGTATAAAGAAGATCGCCCGCGTGAATTTGATGAGCTTGAAAAATCAGGAAAATTAGAAGAATTTACATCGAAAACAGCATTTTCCGACCGACGGATGAAAGTGGTGAAGTTCTTTGGATATGTCTTCCTGTTCGCCGGAATTATACTTGTTCTCCTGATTATTTACTCATTACTGTTTCATTAGTCAATTACTTGTGCTGTTGAGATAATATGAATGAGAAATCAAAGTGGTGTTTTATTAATTATTGCCTTTTTAAACGAACAAGTTAGATTGTAGAAAACCATATAAAACTTTAATATGAAGCTACCATCATCAATAAAAAACTGGGTATCTATCTCAGGTGCTGTTCTGGCGATTTTTAATCTGGCCACTATATTCTCGTTGGTCATTCTGAATTGGGTATTCAATTTCGGGGGAACCTATATTGGCTTGTTTATTTATATTGTTCTGCCGGTATTTATGGTGATCGGGTTGATCATGATTCCTCTGGGTATGCGCATGCACCGTAAGGCTGCACGTGAAGCCGAAAAGTTGGGAGAGGAAAAGAACTGGCCAATTATCAACTTCAATAATGTAGCAACGCGTAATGCAGGTATAATTTTCATATTTGGTACAGTTTTTTTGCTGGTAATTTCTTCGATCGGAAGTTATGAAGCATTTCATTATACCGAATCGGTTGAGTTTTGCGGAAAACTTTGTCACCAGGTAATGGAACCTGAATACACCACCTATCATGGTTCGTCGCACGAGCGGGTAGCCTGCGTTGAATGTCACGTAGGTTCAGGAGCCAGCTGGTATGTTAAGAGTAAAATGTCGGGCTTGTATCAGGTTTATTCGGTAATAGCCAAGAAATATCCGACACCAATTCCAACGCCAATCTCAAATTTACGTCCGGCAAGGGAAACCTGCGAGCAGTGCCACTGGCCCGAGAAATTCTATGATCAGAAATTGAGAGTACGTCAATCGTATCTGGCCGATGATACCAATACTGAATTTACAGTTAACCTTCAGGTTAAAACCAGCTCAAAAATGACTTCTCATGGTTTCGAGCAAGGGATTCATCAGCACATTAGCCCCGATGTCAGGATTGAATACAAAACCACTTCTGCCAACCGGCAGGTGATTCCCTGGGTTAAATATACCAATACAAAAACCGGGGTGAGCGAGATATTTACGGATAGTGAAAACCCGTTGAGCCAGGCTAAACTCGATTCGCTTGAGA
>JAJZSZ010000075.1 GCA_021849365.1 Bacteroidota bacterium
TGTCTCAGTAACAGATGATGACCAAATCGCGCCTGTTATTACCCAATACTTGCTTGATGGAACTGTTTCGTGTGTAAACGATGTTCCGGCAGGTAAAACCTCATATCAAGACTTTTACGATGCAGGTGGTCGGGTTACTGAAAATTGTACGGCACTCAACAACCTAAAAGTGACCTTTGTCGATGTGATCAGTCACGATGGCGTATGTAAAGTAACCCGAACGTACACCATTAAAGATGCTTCGGGAAATCCAGCGACCTGCACCCAGATATTTACTATTGATGATACAAAAGCCCCGGTTATTAACTCAGTGGTGGATATTCAATCTGCCCCCAACGACAATAGTTGCGGCGCTAATCTCTATATCGCTGCTCCTACTAGCATAACCGAAAATTGCAGCTTGGTTAATGAGGGAGCTAATTATCAATATACTATTGGTAGTATACCTCATTCCGGACATGGATCGTTCACTGCCCTTTTTCCTGAAGGGATTACTGCTATTACCTGGACTGTAACCGATGTTTGCGGACACGTGTCTGCTCAGATAATTCAGACCGTACAGGTTGGAATTAACCTGACTTCCATCAGTTACGACAATGGCAGCACTGAAACCGGCAATGGCTCGGGCATTCAGCCTATGCAAACCTCGACCCACGAGTATTTTGTCGACAATAAAATGCACGACCCCGATTATACCTATTCCTGGGTTTTGTATGAAAACAATGGCGGCTCGCCCGGGGCAGAAGTTAGCTCTTCGTTATACGCTATCAATCCAGTGAATCAGGCTGATATTAAATTGACTTTTAAAAGTGATATTCCAACCAGAAATTATATCCTCTCAGTTATAAAAACCCAAAGCAGTACCTTATGTAAGAAACAGGAAAACCTAATTGTGAAGGTCCTTAAAAATACGTTCGACACAGAATTAAAACCATTCGGGAACCAATGTCAGGCAGGAGAAACCGGCACGCCCAGCACGATTCTCTGGGAAGTTACATTTTCAGGAGGTGGAGTTGCTCCTTACAGCTTAAACTATGCGGTAAATCTAACAGATGAGAGTAACAATCAAATTAAAGCATGTACTGGAACGGTTTCGAATATAACCTTGATCGGAACGACCTCATCACTTTCTCTCTCGGGCTGTAGTGATGCCCAAACAATGCCATATATGCGGGTTGAAAAAACGGCAACCGATTCGTACAAGGTGCTCATGAAATATACAATGAGCAGCGTTACTGCAAGGAACTTTAAGGCAAGTATTCAGATCGATGCAACCGACCAGTTTTCTGTTTCCGAAATAGAACCCGGCAACAACAGCGAAACCCTCGATCTGCATGGTGTACCCAATACTTCGCCAATAACCACCGATTAATATGAAAAATTTCAACTTATACCAGCTCTCTTTATAGAGACAGGATATTCAAATAAAATCATAACAAATTAATATTTAAATGTTTAATTAAAAATTATCAAAAAAATGAAAAAACAAATTTACTTTTTAGTCAGCCTATTGGCTTTAATAGGCTTTAGTATGAATGTGAGTGCACAAAGTACAGGAGCTAATCCTTATCAAGGTGCAACTCATCACTATTCAGTAACACCAGAGAGTGGGCACAATTACGTTTGGAAAGTATATGAATATGTTTCAAACGCAAAAACGGAGATTAATACATTTGATGGAACTAAAGGCATTTCTGCATTTACGCAAGCAGGAACCGGTAACAGCGATGTTGAGGTAAAATGGGCAACAACCGCATCTCCAGGTAAAAAATATTTATTAGAAGTTACTGATTGGGCAGGTCCTATTGAAAATAGTTGTCAGAATACAAAAGGTTATGTTGTTACAATAACGGCAACAAATTTCTACTTGACCGCTTCAACAACAAATGGATGTTATGCTAATGCGGTGACTGTTGGATGGACTGGAACTGATAATGTGACTTACGATCATGGTACTGCAAATGTGAATTATACAATTAAAGTTACAGGCGTCGGCACTAATGAAGATTGGAAATTCAAACCAACGTTCAATGCAGGAGATGTGAAAATTACATCAGGAGATCCTACGGTTAAGCAGGGAACAAAAACACTCCCTCGCAATGCTGACGGGACTTATACAGCCAATGGAACTGCAGACGTTTCTATTGACGTAATTTATACAAATGCAAATTCTTACGATAATTCAAGCGCGGCTAATGCACAGGATTTTACAGGAACGATAACACTTTCTGATATTTCATCTGGTACTGGTGCAATTGAAAAGAGTGGTGCTGGAACAAATTCGATTGGTTCAAAGGTATCAAGGCCTAGTACTTCGCAAATTTCTCCTAATTAGTAAATCAGACTTTGTCTAAAAGCATCCTGATATCATTTATCTTATTCCTGGTCGCCACTTATGTGGCGGCCCAGGATGCTTTTACCCCTTTCGAAGGATCTCAGAAAACATATAAAGTTGCCGACCATACCGGCAGTTCGTACCAATGGAATGTTTACACTCAATTAAATCCGTTGGTAGCGGCAAGTTCTTCTGCTGTTACCATAACAAACAATGGAAACCCTCTGGTTTCCATTTTATGGGTTAAACCCGGTGAGTACTATCTACTGGTTACCGAAACAGATGCTTCAGGATGTACCAATACTAAAGCTGCAAGACTGGAGGTTTTACCCATCTCATACAATGTTTTATTTACCAATAATACTAGTAGCCAGTGCTACAATTCCTCTTTAAATAATCTAACAATTCCTGTTCAGGTTAGGAGTTCCAACAATCAGTTGGCTGATGTAACTCATTTCCCCATTAAAGTAAACTATACCATAAATGGTGTAGCACAAACGCCCCAAAGTATAACTTATACCAATCAGGCGCTGTTTATCTCCGGCAGTGCTATTACTGCCAACCCCAATCAGGATACGCAGGTAGTTTTTGCAATTACCGGTGCAACCGATTCTCAAAATCAGACCATTCCACCTGAAATAACTTCAGGACAAAATATACACACTCAGACTATCTACGAACAACCGCAAATCCAGTTTGCCAAAACAGGAACGGTAAGTTTAATGCAGGGCGAACAGCGCTCGTTCGAATTTACCGGTTCAAACGGGAATACTTATCAATACAGATTGCGCCTTCCCGACGGTACTTCGCAGCTTCTTCCCTCAACCACTGCCCAGTCCGGGAACATCACGTTTACCCAAACGGGCACATACACACTGCAGGTTCAGGCTACTGACGAAAAAGGATGTTTAAGCGAATGGGTCACGAAAACCATTGTCGTCGAAAATCCAGCTCTTAATAATGCAGATATTTTAGCTATTAGTGATATGAATACAACCTGGGCAGGAATGACTGTTTCGGGGAATGTATTAACCAACGATTTATTCTATGATGCTTATCTTGTGGAAGCAAAAATTGTGACAACTCCGCTGGCCGAATCCGGGAAACTTACAAAATTCGATACGAAAACTGGTGATTATACTTTTGTTCCGGCTACCGGATATACCGGAGAGGCTATTTTTGAATATCAGATTTGTCAAAAAGATCAAACCGGTAAAACTGTTTGCAGTGCATCTAACGTATCGGTTAAGGTGTTGGGCTCAGATTCGAATAATCAAGCTCCCGTTGCCAATAATGATGTTGCTGTAGCAGTTTACAATACTGCCATTAAAGGTAATTTCCTGTTGAACGACTTTATTCCCGGAACGGGTAATTTCAGCATCTCGCAGGTGCGCAGTTCAGGTTTGACCGGAACTTTAAAATGGGATGCCAAGGGCGATTTTTCATATATTCCTCAAAACGGGTTTTCAGGAGAAGAACATTTCACTTACCAGATATGTAACGGGACTGGTAAATGTGACTGGGCCACTGTTTCGATTTATGTAATGCCAGCTGGTCTTTTGCAGGGAGGATTATATGCTAATGGTGACGCTTATTATACAGAGGGTCAGCTCACAGGCAGCTTATCGGATAATGACCTAAATAACAGTGGAGCGAGCCTTGTTTATAAGGTCACACCGGTAACCAACCCTACTCATGGAACCGTTCAGGTTAAGGCTGACGGAAGTTTTACTTATACACCTCAAAAAGGTACTTTCGGACAAATCGCCGATCAGTTTGTTGTTGAAGCATGCACGGCAAATACGCCACAACAGTGTTCGAAGGAGACTATTTATATAGTGGGTAATATTTCGAAAATCAATCTTGTCGCTAAAAGTGAAATTACAACCGGAGCTTGCCACCCGGTTGTGCTGGATGCCAGTGCAAGTACAGGTGTAGGTACGTTAACTTACCATTGGTCGCCTGAAAAATTCGTAGATGATCCGACCAGCTCAAAACCGGTGTTTACGCCCGGAACATCAACTGATCTTACCTTAACTGTAACTGATGAGGCTGGAAATACAGCAACAAAGGCAGTTCGTGTTAAGGTTGATCAGGCGCCTCAGATTGTTACAGCCAACCAGGTATTTGTGCAATCAGCTTCCGAAGTTGCTATGCTCGATGCATCGGCAAGTACTGGTAACAATCTGAAATTTAACTGGTCGTCAACTCAGGGTGGAGTCATTATTTCCGGAGCTAATACCGATAAACCCCAGATCAAGGGAATTGGGAAATATTATCTTCAGGTAACCGATAGTTATGGTTGTACCGATTTGGATTCAATTATAGTTGGTTTATATATTCACGTAAAAGCCGTCAGTGATACCGGCCGAACCAATATAAATTTAGCTGTTGACATCAACGTACTGGCTAACGATATTCCGAAGAAGGAACTCGATCCGTCAACACTCCGGATTGTATCTCCGCCAAGTAACGGTATCGCAACAGTGGTGGGCGATTCGCTGGTTTCGTATTTGCCAAATCAGTACTTTGTAGGTACCGATAATTTCGTGTACTCCATTTGCGATTACTTCCTGCATTGCGATCAGGCAACTGTGTTGGTTTTGGTAAACGATCATCCGTTCTTTATTCCGGAGGCTTTCTCTCCGAATGGTGACGGGCTAAACGATAAGTTTGAAATTAAGGGGCTGGCAAAATATAAATCGGTGGAGATAGAAATCTTTAATCGTTGGGGAAATGTAGTTTACCAGTCGAAAAACTATGGCGAAGGCCAGGGCAAAGCCGGGTTCTGGGATGGTACCTCCGGATTTGGTTTGAGAGTTGGGTCGGGGCCGGTTCCTTCAGGAACATATTTCTATGTCCTGAGGCTTGATGGTAAAGAAAAGATTAACGGAACAATTTATCTTGACAGATAGAAATTTAGTATTCATTAAAGTGATTAAAATTTGAGTAACTCTAAACACATAAGGCAGATACATAGGTTCATTGTCAGAACGTTCATGGCAATAGCGATATTTTTCTGTGCTCACGATTCGTTTGCCCAGCAAGATCCGATGTACACGCAATACATGGAAAATCTGCTTACCTTGAATCCTGCCTACGCCGGATCGCGGGATGTGCTTAGCATGATGGTTGTTTCGCGCAACCAATGGGTTTCGATGCCGGGTGCGCCTGTTACCCGTTCATTTTCGATGCATTCGCCTCTTCCGGGCACAAATGCCGGGCTGGGTTTTTCATTCCTGAACGATCAGGTTGGACCTGTTAAGCAATCGGGCATATATGCTGATTATTCATATACCCTGAGTTTTAGTGAAAAGCGGAGCCTTTCGCTGGGATTAAAGGGAGGTGTAAACTTCTACGAGGCCGGAATATCTGACTTGACGACCAACGATCCCAATGATCCGGTCTTTGCCAATGACATCAACCGGAATTTCCTTCCGAATTTTGGAGTTGGGGCATTTTATTATACCGGAAAATATTATTTAGGACTCTCAATTCCCAAATTAATTGAGAATAAAATCAACCGGAATGGTGCTTCAACGCAGAGTATCAGCAAAGAACAAATCCACATTTTTTTTATGACAGGTTATGTTTTTGATGTAAATAGAATTGTTAAATTTAAACCATCCATTTTAACCAAATATGTTAAAAATGCTCCTGTATCTTTTGACTTTACTGGTACATTAATGTTTTACGAACGTCTTTGGTTAGGAGCAATGTATCGGGTTGGTGATTCATTTGGGGGATTATTTCAACTTCAGGCCACCAATCAGTTAAAAATCGGATACTCTTACGATCTTCCCATCAATAAGTTAGGTGCCTATAATAATGGAACGCATGAGATTATGGTCATCTTCGATTTCAACTTTGGCCGTGGAAGGGTAAGATCACCGAGGTATTTCTAGCATGATTTGAAAGCTGCCTGATAAAGTTTTCCTGAATGTTGGATTATCCCCGGGGTCCGGCGAGTGTGAGTAGTACATGTTCAGGTGCAAAGAGCAATATTTAATGGCAAGACTTTCGAACATATTTTTGTGCGGTGTAATTCTTACCTTTTTGTTACCCACCCGGAGTTTTAGTCAGAAACTCACTACAAAACTTGCGGACAAGAGTTTTGAGGAATTTGCTTTTGTTGAGGCTATCGGCCTGTATGAATACGCCTACGAAAAAGATACTACGGACAATTATGTGGTTAAAGGACTGGCCGAGTCGAACCGAAACATCGGGAACACCGAGGAGGTTGAGAAATGGTTGAAAAAGCTCATTGACCGGCACGTTGAACAGCCCGAAGACATTTTTAATTACTCACAGGCACTTAAAAGTAACGGCAGATATCTTCTTGCCGAACAATGGTTGAAAGAATACGCCGATTTGCGCCCTGAAGATGGCCGGGTGAACATCCAGGTTTCGCTGCTCGAGTACATTAAGTTCCTGATGCGCGATTCAACCAATTATGAGATTCTTAATACTTCCACAAACACCATAGGGTCAGATATGGGACCGGCTTTTTATAAGGATCGGCTTGTTTTTTCGTCAACATCAATTGGGGCGAAAGGCGGTGCGACCTACAAATGGAACGAATTGCCTTATCTGAAAATGTATTCGGCACAAATTGGCCCTTATGGCGATTTGAATTCTGTTCAGTCGTTTGCCCCTAAATTGAAAACCGCTTATCACGATGGTCCGGTTTCTATTGATCCGAAAAAGGAGATTATTTATTTTACCCGGAACAACTATGTAAAAGGAAAGACCTCGAAAAGCCGCGATGGCGTTGTGAATCTGAAGATATTCATTGGGAAGAAGGAAAACGACGATTGGAAACTGACCGGGCCTTTCCTTTATAACAGCAACGAATATTCGGTTGGTCATCCGTCAATTTACAAAGATGGGTCGGTTTTGTATTTTGCCTCCGACATGCCGGGCGGGTATGGTAAATCCGATATTTATTTCAGCGTATTCTCGAACGGACAGTGGAGTAAACCCTTTAACCTGGGCCCCAAGATTAATACCGAGGGAAACGAATTTTTCCCTTTCATCAGTAACGATGGGGTGTTGTATTTTGCCAGCGATGGTCATGGTGGACTGGGCGGGCTCGATATTTATTTTTCGGTTCCTGAGCGGGGTGTTTTCAGTAGTATCGAAAATATGGGCTATCCGGTTAATTCATCGAAGGACGATTTTGGTCTGGCACTCGATTCAACAGGCGTGAAAGGCTACTTTGCATCGAATCGCCCGGGTGGAAAGGGTGACGACGATTTGTATTTTATGAAGATCAAACACATTCCGGTTATTATCCGCGGTGTTGTTAAGGACCGTGATACCAAAGATGTGCTGGCCGACGCAAAAATTTCGGTAATCAACGAAGCCGGAAATACAATCGCAACAAGCGTTACGCCAATCGACGGTCAGTTTGAATTTGAGGTAAACAAAGGCCAGCAATATACCATTAATGTTACCAAGGAGTTTTATACCGAAAATGAGGTTGTAATCGTTACCGCATCTCTTCGTCCGAACGATGAGGCTTTCTCTGAAATTTTCCTTGAACAGAAAATTGAAGTCGATAATTCGCCGGCGCCAAAGATTATGGAAGAGGAAGATGGTGAAGCCCTCCAGGTGATTGAACTTGAATACATCAATTATGAGCTGGACAAATCGGATATTCGGCCGGATGTTGCCGCCACACTCGACAAGTTAATCGGCTTGCTCAAAGAATTCCCCGATCTTGAAATCAGGATTGAATCGCATACCGATTCGCGCGGAAGCGACGATTACAACATGCTGCTTTCAAAGAAAAGAGCCAAAGCTGCCTACGATTATGTGGTGTCGAAAGGTATTGATCCGAACCGTTTGCTGTATCATGGATACGGCGAAACCCGCCTGCTGAACAAGTGCGCCAACGGCGTGGAATGTACCGAAGAACAACATGAGGTCAACCGTCGGTCTATTGTGAAAGTGGTGCGTAAAGGTGAATACAAAGAGAAGCGCGGACAGAAAAACGTATTCTATTTTTAGCCGTTTACTTTAGCCTGGTTGATGCTCTTTCCTGAATTCCATCGGACTTTCCCCTGTTTTATCTTTAAAAATCCGCGAAAAATAGAAATACGATTCGAAGCCGAGATCAATGGCTATTTCCTTAAAACTCTGATCAGTTGAAACCAGTAAATCTTTAGCTTTTTGTATGCGAAGCGACAAATGGTATTGTGTAGGCGAAATGCCTGTGTATTTTCGGAACATTTGCCTGAAATACGAATAGCCAACATTCAGGTCCTGAGCGAGTTGTTCGATGCTAACATTCGTATTGAGGTTTTCCCTGAAATACAGGCATGCTTTACGAATGGTTTTTTCAATGCTTTTACCGGCAAACTCCTGGTTTCGGATTATAGATAAAATTTTACTAAGTGCCAGCATGGTATTGGCCGCACAAACCTGCTGATGGCCCGTTTTTTCATCTTTTACCAATTGCATAACTTCCTGAAAAAGTTTCAGTAAATTTTCCTGAAACCCGACAAACAACACTGGTTTACTTTGTGGGAAAAATCCTTCGTTAAATAGATTCAGGCAAAAATCGCCATTAAATCCAATGTAATGTTCAGTCCAGCCTGTTGAGGTGTCGGGTTTGTAGCGGTGCCACACACCAGGACGCAATACCAGGATTGATCCGGGAACAACCTGGAATTGAGCATCGGCTGTCTCAAATACTCCTGAACCTTCAGTAATGTAGTTGATTTGGTACTCCTGAAGAATTCGTCCCTTTTCCCAGGTGAAAAAATAACCGCTTGGATGAACATTCGGTGGATAAATGATGGACGGCGGAATTTGCGCATATCCGGCACCGGTAAGGAACAGTCCCCATTCTTTATCGAGCGTGCTGGCATGAATGTATTTTACAAATGATTCGTTAGCCATAATTGTAAAAGTTTAAAGTTCGGAGTGACTAAAGTGAGCTAAAGTTTGAAGTTGGAAAACCGATAAATTGCTAAATTGTTGAATTGTTATATTGGATACTCCTTCCCACAATTTAGCAATATAACCATTCAACCATTCAACCATTCTACAACATTTCAACATTTCCAAATCCCCAAATTTCTACATCTTCAGGCAAACCTATTTTATAACATCATTCTTAGTGTCATTTTGTGTAAATCAAGAGTCATTTAAAACATTTGTTGACATTAAATGCTACGTATTTTTACATTTACAAAAATAGCGTTAAAAGTCATATAAGATAAAGTTGAACTATACTAATCGGTAAATGAAAAATAAATCGTTTCTGGCATTCGATCTGGGTGCCACCAGTGGTCGCTCAATCCTTGGAACATTGGAGAACGGACGACTTCAAATGAAAGAGCTTACCCGTTTCCCAAACCAAATGCTGCAGATTGGCAAACACTTTCACTGGAACATTTACTCCTTGTTCGAGCATTTTAAAGCGGCCTTAGCTGCCGTAAAGCAAGAAGGAGTTGAAATTTCCTCGATTGGAATTGATACCTGGGGTGTCGATTTTGCTCTGATTGCCAAAGACGGAACAATATTGGGCGCACCATACGCCTATCGCGATCCGCACACGCAGGGAATGCCCGAGAGATTCTTCGAAATTGTTCCAAGAGATAAAGTTTATGGGCTTACTGGAATCCAGGTGATGAATTTCAACAGTCTTTACCAACTGTTTGCCCTGAAACAAAATAACAGTTCATTGCTCGAAGCGGCATCCGAAATGTTGTTCATGCCCGATGCCCTGTCGTATTTACTTACCGGCAATAAAGTGGTTGAATATACCATCGCATCCACTTCACAAATACTGAATCCGAAGACCAAACAATTCGAGACACAATTGTTGGAAGCCGCCGGAATTGCTCCTGAAATACTGGGTAAAATTGTTATGCCGGGCCATGTGGTTGGAACGCTGACCGATGATTTAGCCGAAGAATCGGAACTGGGAAAAATCCCGGTGATTGCCGTCGCTGGTCACGATACCGGGTGTGCAGTTGCTGCGGTTCCTGCCGAAAATGAAAATTTTGCCTACCTCAGTTCAGGAACATGGTCGCTAATGGGTATTGAAGTTAAGGATGCCATTATTAATGCAGAAACCTTCGAATTGAACTTTACCAACGAAGGAGGAATTGAAGGCACCACCCGTTTCCTGAAAAATATTACCGGCATGTGGTTGCTCGAGCAATGCCTGAAAGAATGGAAGAAAGATGGAATTACATATGCCTACGAAAAGCTGGTTAAAATGGCCGAATCGGCTCCAGCTTTCCAATCGCTGATCGATCCCGATCATGCTTCGTTTGCCAATCCAGTAAGCATGACCAAAGCCATTTCCGAATATTGTGCGGCAACCGGACAGCCTGTACCATCGAATCATGCCGAGTTTGTTCGCTGTATTTTCGAAAGTTTATCGCTGAAATACAAAGATGTACTGGGTAAAATCCGAAATCTGGCACCATTCCCCATCGAAAAACTTCATGTGATTGGAGGAGGATCGAAAAACCCACTACTCAATCAATGGACCGCCAATGCACTTGGAATACCAGTAATTGCTGGTCCTTCGGAAGCCACAGCTATCGGAAACATCATGATTCAGGCCAAAGCAGCGGGTTGTGTTGATTCGCATGCCGAAATGCGCGGCATAATTCGCGAATCGGTGCACCTTGAAGAATTCGTTCCGGATAATAATGAAGTATGGGAGGCAGCCTATCAGAAATACCTTGGCGTAACTCAATAAACCTGAATCATATTAAAAACAACAAATAAATACAATGGTAAAAAAAGAAACAGTTTTGAGTGCCTACGAATTGGCCAAAGAACGCTATGCAGCCGTTGGTGTGAATACCGACGAAGTTTTGGAAAAATTGCAGGACATATCTCTGTCGCTGCATTGCTGGCAGGCCGACGATGTTACCGGATTCGAATCTCCTGATGCTACTTTGAGCGGCGGTATTCAGGCCACTGGTAATTATCCCGGCAAAGCTCGCAACATCGAAGAATTACGTGCCGATATAGTGAAAGCTGCGTCGTTAATTCCCGGAAGCCACCGTGTAAATCTGCATGCTATTTATGGCGACTTTGGCGGACAATTTGTTGACCGCGATCAATTGGAACCCAAACATTTCGAAAGCTGGATGAAATGGGCGAAAGAAAATGGCTTCAAACTTGATTTCAATTCAACTTCGTTTTCGCACCCAAAATCGGGCGAACGCACACTTTCCAATCCCGATCCTGAAATCCGCAAATTCTGGATTGAGCACACCAAACGTTGCCGCGCCATTGCTGAAGAAATGGGCAAATACCAGGGCTCGCCTTGTGTGATGAACCTCTGGATTCACGACGGATCGAAAGATCAGACTGTAAATCGTTTGGAGTATCGCCGCCTGCTGAAAGAATCACTCGATGAAATTTTCGCCACCAAATATGATAACATGAAAGACTGTATCGAAGCCAAATTATTTGGTATTGGTGCCGAAAGTTACACGGTTGGATCGTACGATTTCTATTTAGGTTATGGCGCAAAAAACAACATGATCGTGACCTTGGATACCGGTCACTTCCACTTAACAGAGAGTGTTGCCGACAAGATTTCTTCGCTTTTGCTTTTCACTCCTGAAATCATGTTGCACGTGAGTCGCCCGATTCGCTGGGACTCAGATCACGTAACCATTATGAACGACGACACGCTGGATTTGGCCAAAGAAATTGTCCGCTGCGATGCTCTCGACCGCGTAAACATTGGCCTCGATTATTTCGATGCATCCATCAACCGTATTGGCGCTTATGTGGTGGGTAGCCGTGCAACGCAAAAGTGCTTCCTTCAGGCTTTGCTTGAACCACTTACCATTTTGCGCAAATACGAAGCTGAAGGCAAATATTTCGAACGACTGGCACTTCTGGAAGAAAGTAAAGTATTACCTTGGAATGCCGTTTGGGATATGTTCTGTTTGAAGAATGAAGTTCCGGTTGGCGAGGATTTCATTGCCAACATTCAGCAATACGAGCAGGAAGTTACAAGCAAACGATAATCACAAAACTTAACTAAACTTATACAATGAACGCACTTTTAGGAATTATTTTTCATGCCATTGGCGGCGGCGCGTCCGGCAGTTGGTACATGCCTTACAACTGGGTGAAGAAATGGCGCTGGGAAATCTATTGGATTACCGGTGGAATCTTCTCATGGTTGATTATGCCCTTGCTAGCCGTGCTTTTAACCATTCCAGGCTGGCAAGATATTTTATCAGCCACAAAAGGAAACGTTCTCCTCAACACTTATACCATGGGTTTGTTGTGGGGAATCGGTGGTTTGACCTATGGTTTGGCCATTCGCTACCTAGGTATGTCGCTGGGAAACTCGGTACTTCTGGGTATTACTTCAGTTGTTGGCTCACTCGGATTGCCGATTTTGCGTAATGTACCGGGTATTGCAGAACTTATCCCTGATGGATTGTCGTTTACCGATTTGTTTAGCTCAGCCGGAGGACGAATTGTGCTGTTGGGTATCTTGATTTTGTTGGTCGGAATCATCCTCAGCGGACGAGCAGGAATTAAAAAAGATCACGATCTGGGAACTAATAAAGACGGAGTAAACAGCGAATTCAAACTCTCGAAAGGGTTAATGATTGCTATTGTTTCCGGAGTTTTAAGTGCATTTTTCAGCTTTGGTATCGATGCCGGAAAGGAAATGGCTGCTACTGCCCGTTCGCTGGCTGTTGAGCAGAGTTATCCTTTCATTACGGAAGTTGATGGCGGTTTCAAATACCTTTTCGAAAACAACATTATCTTCTTTGTCATTCTTTGGGGTGGTCTTACCACGAACCTGATTTGGAGTGTTGCCCTTATTTTCAAGAATAAAACGGGTGGCGATTTCACCGATGCCAAAGCCCCTTTATTGCGCAACTACCTGTTCTGCGCGCTGGCCGGAACAACCTGGTTTTTGCAATTCTTTTTCTACGGAATGGGCGAAACCAAAATTGGTAATGGAGCCAGCTCGTGGACATTGCACATGGCAACAATCATCCTCACCGCCAATCTTTGGGGCTTCTACCGCAAAGAGTGGAAGGGCGTTTCTAAGAAAACCTACAATATGATTTTGTTGGGTATTGGCGCAATTCTGTTGTCTGTTATTATCATCGGAGTTGCCAAATGGTTGTATCCTGAATTAAATGCACTCGGATAATGGAACGCCTGGCTTTTAAAATGCACCTGAACGAAGGGCAAAAAGAAGAATACCGGAAAAGGCACAACAATTTGTGGCCTGAATTGCATAAACTCCTTAAGGATGCAGGAGTAAGTGAATATTCTATTTTTCTGGATGAAGAAACCAATACGCTTTTTGCATTTCAGAAAGTAAGCGGTGACGGTGGTTCTCAGGATTTGGGACAAACCGAAATCGTGCAAAAATGGTGGGCTTATATGGCCGACATCATGAAAACCAATCCCGACAATTCACCGGTTTCAATTCCGCTGGAAGAAGTATTTTATATGGAATAATACCTCAGTTCTCAGTCGTAGCGTTCGGTTATTCGGAATACTGCGACTGAAAACTTTTTTAAAGACTAAACCAAACTTAATAACATGCTAAAACAACTATTCTTTCGAACCAAAGTTTTGTTGGTTTTACTGGCATTATGCACATTAGGCGCATTTGCTGCCGAGAAAACCACTGTTAAAAATTTAATTTGTGAATACCATACCAATCCGATTGGCATTGATGTTCAGAAACCTCGTCTGAGCTGGCAAATTGAGTCGACCGCTCAAAATGTATTACAAACGGCATACGAAATTAAAGTTACTGATCAATCGGGTAAAGCTCTCTGGAGCACAGGAAAAGTAAACTCTGACCAGTCGGTTGATGTGGTTTACGAAGGTCCGGCACTAAAATCGATGCAACGTGTCAATTGGCAGGTGCGTGTTTGGGACAATGCTGGAAAAGCTACAGCATGGAGCTCCCCGGCCACTTGGGAAATGGGCATTCTCGAACCCGAATCGTGGAAAGCTTCATGGATTACCTTAGGTTCGGAACCCGAGGTAAAAGGCTCGAAACCTGCACAGTATTTTAGGAAAGATTTTGCAACTGCAAAAAAAGTAAAATCAGCACGGGTGTATGTAACTTCTCATGGTCTTTACCAACTATTCCTGAATGGCAAAAAAGTGAGCGCCGACTTGTTTACTCCGGGTTGGACAAGCTACAAAAATCGCATTCAATACCAGACGTACGATGTGACTTCGATGATCCAGTCTAAAAACTCGATTGGCGCAATGGTGGGCGACGGCTGGTTCCGTGGAAACATTGGATGGTCGAGCCAAAGCGGTTACTATGGAAGTAAACTTGCCCTTTTGGTTCAGCTCCAGGTAAACTATACCGACGGAACAAGTGAAGTAGTTTGCACTGATCAAAGCTGGAAAGCCTCAACCGGAGCAATTATTGAATCAGACATTTACAATGGTGAAACCTATGATGCCCGTAAGGAAATGCCAGGCTGGAATACCGCTGGATTCAACGACAATCAGTGGGAGAGTGCTCAGGTAGCCGATCATCCTAAAAACATACTGATTGCTCCGCAGGGTGTTCCGGTCAAAGCGATTGAAGAGATTAAACCGATCAAG
>JAJZSZ010000076.1 GCA_021849365.1 Bacteroidota bacterium
CTCTGTTCCTGGCATCAAAAGCAAGCAATTTTGTTAATGGGCATATCCTTTATGTTGATGGTGGTATTTTAGCCAATTTCGGATATGTAAAAGGTGAAAACGACCTTCCTGAATAGTTTTAATTAGTGATAATATATACAAATGAGAATATCAGAATAAATTCTTCTGATGTTCTCATTTTTTTACAAAATTATTTTCCTGATTCCGTCTTTTCCAACCGGGCTATGGAGATTGGCAGATATTGTGCTGCAAATTTTGTTCTTGTTACTTTCAATTAGTCAGTGTGTTAAGAGTTTTTGTGCGCTGCTCTTTCCAAATTAATATCGCATGAAAAATTCTACTAGTCTGAAGAATGTTTTCTTTAACACATATTAACATTTACCAACCTTTACATTTTTATATACTTTAGTATCGTTAATCCAATCACGCAATCTAGGATTAATGCACGCAAACACAAACAAGATCGAAGAACTGGTTATTTTTATGATTGGGCATTTTAGTCGTATTTATTATAAAATACATTGCCTGATTCTTTCCTAAAAATTCTCAGGCCTTTCGGCTGTTTTTTCATGTTTTGATGTTTGCATTTAGTTGAGCTCCAGAGGGAGTTGTTTAAGCTTGAAATAAATTAAATTATTCATATAAACTAAATGCCTATGTAAATCTCTGCAGTTAAAGAACCTAAAAGTCATTTATTTGACTTTCTTTAATCAAGTTGTTTTAAATCACGTAATTACCACAAATTAAACATTAAAATTTATGAAAAAAAGTAAATTAAAAGGTATCTGGAGAATAGCAGCATTGCTGTTTTTTTCCTGCTTTTTAGCTATTACCACTTTCGCTCAGCAAAAATCACTATCCGGAAAGGTAGTTGGTGAAGACGGAGCTCCGATTCCCGGAGTTACTGTAGTTGTAAAAGGAACTACATCTGGTACAATTACCGATATGGATGGTAAATTCACATTTAATGCACCGGCAACAGCTAAAACATTAAGTGTTTCTTACATTGGGATGAAAACCCAGGAATTGGAAATCGGAAATCAAACTACTTTCAATGTAACTTTATTGGCTGATGTTATTGGTGTTGATGAAGTTGTAGTTGTTGGTTACGGTACCCGTATGAAAGAAGAATTAACGGGATCAATCTCTACCGTGTCCAACGAACAAATGAAAGTTTCTACAGCCCCTAGTGTTGTAAGCCGTATGCAGGGTCAGGTATCTGGTGTTACTGTAACATCAGCAAACCGTCCTGGTGGTGATGCAACCATCCGTATTCGTGGGGTAGGAACCATCAATAATTCTGATCCTTTGTATGTTATCGACGGTGTTCCTGCAGGTCCAGGAAACAATATTAACCCGAACGACATCGAATCAATTACTGTATTGAAAGATGCTTCTTCTGCAGCTATTTACGGATCACGTGGTGCTAATGGTGTTATCATTATTACTACCAAACGCGGTAAAAGCAACCAGGAACCTTCTATCAATTTAAATGTAACAACCGGTTTGACCAATGCTGTTGGTCAATACGACATGTTGAATACCAGCGAGTATGCTGAAGCTGTTTGGTTGTCATTCAAAAACAGAGGAGTTGCTCCAACTCATGCACAATATGGCAACGGAACTGCACCTGTTATTCCTGATTATATTTTGCCAGCAGGTAAAAAAGAAGGTGACGCAGCAGTTAATCCTTCTCTTTATAAATATCCTGATTACCAGATATACAAAGCCAATAAACTTGGAACAAACTGGTATGATGAAATTTATCAAACAGGTATTATTCAGGATTATGACCTTTCAGTAACCGGTGGTGGCGAAAAAGGTGTTTACGCATTCTCTGGTAACTATCGCGATGAAGATGGTTTCTTAATCAATACCAACTTCAAAAGGTATACATTCCGTATGAATTCTGAAGCTAAATTCAGCAATTGGCTGAAAGCTGGCGAATCGTTGCAGACTGTTTATATTAACGAGCATGGTAATTTTGACGATAACGGCGAAGGTACTGCAATTTCTCAGGCATATCGTGCACAGCCAATTATCCCTGTTTACGATATTCAGGGTAATTTTGCCGGTTCACGTGCTCCTGAAATGGGTAATGCTTCAAACCCTGTCGCAATGTTGTACCGCGCCCGCAATAACAACGGTAAATGGGTTCGCATATTGGGCAATGCTTATGCTGAAGCCACTCTCATGGAAGGTCTTTCTTTCAAATCCTTGTTAGGATTCAACTTCGGTCAATGGAATTATAAAGGATATACAATTCCAACTTACGAACATTCAGAACCGAATAAAGTAAACGGCTTGACTGTGAACTCAAACTACTCTTTACAATGGAACTGGACCAACACCGTTAATTACAACAAAACATTTAATGATATTCACCGCTTCAACGTAGTTCTTGGAACTGAAGCTATTGAAAACTATTATTCATCATTGAATGCAAGCCGTAGCCAGTATTTCTCTGAAGATCCTGATTATATGCAATTGGATTCAGGTGAAATCAATAAAGATAACAGCGGTAGTGCTTCAGAATGGTCACTTTTCTCTGTTTTCGGACGTGTTAACTACGACTTGATGGGTAAATATTTCTTCGAAGCTACAGTTCGTCGCGACGGTTCTTCAAGATTTAGTTCAGCACACCGTTATGGTACTTTCCCTGCAGGATCTGTAGGTTGGGAAATGTCAAAGGAAGGCTTCATGGCCAATACCAAAAACTGGTTAGATGTTTTGAAACTTAGAGCTGGTTACGGAGTATCAGGTAACGACCAAATTGGAAACTACAACTCGTACACTACTTACGCCAGTGATAAATACAAAGCTTCTTATGCCCTCGATGGTTCGAACAGTGCCGCAATAACTGGTTTTATGCCATCAGCTCTTGGTAACGAAGATGTAACCTGGGAAACTACTAAAACATTGAACGTTGGTGTTGATGCTACTTTCTTCAAAAGAAAACTGAACTTCTCGATTGATGCATGGCAACGTAATACAACGGACATGCTTTTCCAGGAACCAATTCCTCAGGTAGTTGGTGTTGCTACAGCTCCTTATGTTAATATCGGTGAAATGAAAAACAAAGGTTACGATATCGAGCTTGGTTACAACAATACTGCTTTGAATGATAAGTTGAAATACAACATTAATGCAACATTATCGCATTATAAAAATGAAATTCTTAAACTGTCGGGTGACCCAAAACGCACCGTTGATGCAGGTAGCCTTCGTCAGATGACTTATACCCGTTATGCTATGGGTAGGGCTTATCCTGAATTCTTTGGATACATTGTTGATGGTATTTTCCAGACACAAGCCGAAGCTGATGCATGGCCACAATACGGAACCACTTCTTATAATGCTCCTGGTCATTTCAAATTCAGAGACATTAATGGTGACAAGAAAATCACTCCGGACGACCGTACCTTCATTGGTAGCCCACATCCTAAATTCACCGGCGGTTTGAATATTGACTTAAGTTACTCCAATTTTGACCTAAATATGTTCTTCTACGGAAGCTTTGGCAATAAACTGGTTAACTATGTTTCTCGTTGGATCGACTACGGTATGTTCAACGGTGGTTTAAGCAAAGATGCATTGTATGAATCATGGGGAAGCCCATATTTGAAAAACAATGCTGATGCTAAATTGCCAAAGCTTGATCAAAACGATATTTCGCAACAGCCTTCTACTGCCTTCCTTCAGGATGGTTCTTTCTTGAAAATGAAATCATTAAGATTAGGTTATACAGTTCCTAAAAATGTTCTTCAAAAGATTTCGGTAAAGAACTTAAGAATATATGCACAGGTATCTAACCTATTTACAATTACCAAGTACAAAGGATTGGATCCAGAATTGAATACTTCTGGTTCTGGCATGGGACTTGACCAAGGTGCTTGGCCATCGGCTCGTCAGGTTATGTTTGGTATCAACCTAGGCTTATAATTGAGAATTTTTAAAACTTAAATTTAAGAAGAGTATGAAAAAACTTAAAATAATATTAGCAGCATTTATCCTTGCTTCTATGGGATATTCCTGTTCAGAAGAGTTTCTGACCAAAGAGCCGCTGGGATCTACCTCTGAAAACGTATTTTATAACGCAAAGGGAATCAATGCTCTTTTAACAGGAACATACAGTATGGTTCGCGGAAGTTCGTTATGGGATATTTCCTGGGGTGCATCAATCCAGAACTGGACCTACGGATCTGTTGCTTCTGACGATGCTTACAAAGGATCTGAAATTACTGACCAGACTCCGGTTAACGATATCGAACGTTGGGAAGTAACTCCAACCAATGGCTATTGTGCTGATAAATGGAAATTGAACATTGGTATGGGTGTAGACCGTGCCAACAAAACATTGCGTATCATCAATCAATCAGAAAAGGACGGAAAAATTACTGCCGCTGAAGCATCAAAATTCAGAGCCGAAGCCCGTTTCCTGAGAGGTTTGTTCAATTTTGAAGCTCGCTTGGTTTTCGGTGATTATATTCCAATTCTTACCGAAGAAACTGCAGATCCAAAAACTGTAAAGAATGTTAATGCCGCTGGTGCAGTTTTAGCACATATCGTTGGTGATTTGAAATATGCATACGAAAATCTTCCTGAAACTCAGGCAGAACCTGGACGTCCGACAAAATACGCTGCTATGGCCCTTGCCGCTAGAGCATATTTGCAGGATTTGAAATATGCTGAAGCAAAACCATTGTTAGACAATATCATTAACAGCGGAAAATTTTCGCTGATGCCAAAATTCATTGACAACTTTAACATTGCAACTGAAAATAATGCCGAATCAATTTTCGAAATTCAGGTAAACGTAAACGACGTTAATGAATCGCTGAACGCTGAAATGGGTATTGGTTTGAACTGGCCTCACGGTGGTGATATCGGTATGTGCTGCGGTTTTCACCAACCATCGCAGAACCTTGTAAACGCTTACAAAGTTGATGCAAACGGATTGCCACTTTTCGATACTTTCAATGCCACCGACTTTAAGAATGACGCAGGGATTTCTTCTGCTCAGACTTTTGTTCCGGATGACGTAACTACAATTGACCCACGTCTTGATTTTACAGTAAGCCGTCGTGGTATTCCTTATAAAGATTGGGGTATTAACCGTGGTAGCGACTGGGTTCGTAAACAGTCGGAAGGTGGTCCATACCTGCCTGTTACAAAACCATTCTTCAAGAAGTCAGAACGTTATAGCTTATCAACCACAACTGGTTGGCAGACTGGTATCAATGCCAATAACTATCGTTATATCCGTTACAGCCATGTATTGTTGTGGAGAGCTGAAATTGCTGCTTTTGAAGGTGATCTGGGCAAAGCTAAAGATTTGGTAAACCAAATTCGTACACGTGCCGGAAATGATAAAGTTATGGGTAAAGTTAAAATTTTCGAACTTCCTGTAACTGTTTTCCCATGGGGTAAAGATGGTGATGTTGATTTCACTAAACCTGCAGCCAATTATAAAATTGGAACATATGCTTCATTCGCTGATAAAAAAGCTGCTATGCAAGCTGTACAATGGGAACAACGTCTTGAATTTGCAACAGAAGGTATGCGTTTCTTCGACCTCCGTCGTTGGGATAATCTTCCTGCTGATGTGAAAGGTAAAACTATGGCTTCTATTTTGAACGATTTCGCAACTAGTGACTTGAGAGTACGTTCTGGATTTATGAAAGGTGCTACTTTCAGTGAAAATGATAAATTCTGGCCAGTACCACAAGGACAGTTAGATCTTCAACCTGGCGTTCTCGAACAACGTCCGGAATATAAATAAGTAATAAACGTTGATAATAAAAAAAAAGAGGAACTATATAGTTCCTCTTTTTTTTTATTTGGTAAAGTACATATTGAAACGCTGACCTAATCCATGGCATCGTAAACAACAACTTTGTTCCAAAGGTGCTGACAGTCTTCGATGAATTTCAGGTGTGTCGGATGGGTTTGGTATATTTCCTGGTCTTCACTGTTTTTGAAAAAAACCATATACGAATAAGTAAACGAATCGTCAACAACGTCTCTTGATGATTCAACCGGTCTAGCAATGTGACTGGTCAGAATTTGCGGAACTTTTATCAGACTTTGAAGTCCTTGTTCGAATTGCCTGCAAGCTTCTTTATTATTTGGTTCTTTCAGCCAAAAAAACACATGATGTACAAATGTGTTTTTTAAGATTGTTTCGCTGGCCTGAACATCACTGGCTGCTGCGATGAGCCCTGTTGCTGCCATTCCGGCAGCGATTTTAGCTACAAAATTTCGTCGGGTTTCCATAGGTTAGAATGTTTTTACAACTTGTCGTAATTGAACAAGTCGGGTTAAAAGTCCTTCAAGTAAGTCTAGTTGGAGCATATTGGCACCGTCTGATTTGGCATTGGACGGATCGGGATGCGTTTCAATAAAAATACCATCAACCCCAACTGCAATTCCTGCACGGGCAATGGTTTCAATCAATTGAGGCTGTCCGCCTGTAACACCGCTCGATTGGTTTGGTTGCTGTAACGAGTGGGTAATATCGAGTATTACAGGGCAATTATTGCGTTGCATTTCAGGAATACCCCGGTAATCGACAATCAAGTCGTGATAGCCAAATGTCGAGCCTCTTTCAGTTAGAAATACATTGTAATTGCCACTCTCGCGAACCTTGGTTACCGCAAATTTCATGGCTTCGGCTGATAAGAACTGCCCCTTTTTAATGTTTACTGCTTTGCCTGTTTCGGCGGCGGCAACCAAAATGTCGGTTTGCCTGCATAAGAATGCCGGGATTTGCAACATGTCAACATATTCGGCAGCCATAGCGGCTTCAGGAGCTGAATGTATATCAGTAACCGTAGGAATATCAAAAGTCTGGCTCACTTTTCTTAAAATATTCAAGGCTTTTTCATCACCAATTCCGGCGAAAGAATCTAGTCGAGAGCGATTTGCTTTTCGGTACGATCCTTTGAAAATATATGGAATCTTTAGTTTGTCAGTAATTTTAACAATACGTTCGGCTATTTCGAGTGCCATTTGCTCTCCTTCAATGGCGCATGGCCCCGCTAAAAGCAGAAAGTTGGAGTTTTCGTATTTCAATTTTGGGATCATATTTCAATTTTTTTTACGAAGATAAATCTTTTAGGACTCATAACAATAAAAACAGGGAACAGTGGTAATAACCATCTGTTCCCTGTAATTTTTAATTGAAATATGAACTAAAACTTCAAGCCATATCCAACACCAATAATACTTAGGCTTTCCTTTCCGGCTTCCTTATAGTCCTGAATCCGATAAAACATGCCAATCTCGTTGCTATTATTTATAGGGTAAGTTATTCCGGCAGTGTATCTTGTTTTGTCAAATTCTTTCAAAATCAGATCATGAAAAGTTTCAACCGAAAGATAGGGCAGGAGCTTGCTGTTTTTTATGTCGTAATCAACTTTCGCTCTGTACCTGAAGTAAGAATCTCTGTCATCAGTGGCTGAATCAAAGTCTGCTCCATTTGTATAGCGTATCCTGAACTGAAAATCAAATCGTTTGATTTCAAACCCTGATTTTGCGTCGAAAGCAATTCTCCCCGATGAAACTTTTCCTTTGTATGCCCCGGTGCTATTTTTATAATCCCAGGCATTTTCAAATCGGTAATAACCTGCTAGTGTCAGGTATTTATGCAGTTTATACGAGAGTCCTCCTTCAAGAATATAGGTGTCCATCCTGAAGTCATTCAGGAGTCTTAATTCTGGGTTGAATTCAACCTTCAGGTTTTTCACTATTTTTTTGCTGAATTCAAGTTCGAACCAGGTTGAGGGTCCGGATTGTGCATATCCGGCCAGATTATAAGCTAAAATAGCCAGCAGTGAAACGATCCACTTTCTCATAAAATCGGTTTATTTTTACCATTAAGATCAAAGAAAATATTGATGTAGGCAACATCTCTCAGGAAATCAATGCGTTCTATTTCGAATCGCTTGATGTTTTTACCTGTCCTTAATTTTAGATCGGCCAATAATTCCTCTTCTTTACCTACCTGAACATTCTCAATTTTTTCGTACAAGATACGATACATAATTTCCTGACGCAAATTCAAGATTTTCTCCAGAATATATAATCCTCCGATGATGAGTAAGTTGGTAATTATCAGTTCGGCATAACTTATTTTTTTGTTGGCTAATGCATTAATTACCGAAACAACAATAACAACAAACAGGTATGTCATTTCTTTAATTGGAATTGAATCGGTACGATACCTTATGATGCTGAAGATTGCGAAAAGTCCAAGGGCAAATCCCAATTCCATTTTTACATTGGCCAAAAGGAAACACAGTAAGAAAATAACAATGCTTACAGCTATATAGCTGAAATAGAAGTCTTTTCGTCTGCTGTTTTTTGCATATAATCCGATAACTATTGCAAGTATTACGGTCATATTCAAGGAAAATCTGACGAGAAGCGAGACAAAATCTTCAGGATTGATAAGTTTCATTCCCAGAAACTTTAATTCTTCAGAACCTGAAGATAACTGCAGGAGAACATTTAAAAGTTGCATGTGTGATGGTTTAATTTGAGTATTCTTTGCTGATTTTTAACAGTAAAGGTTTAAAGTTATTCTTTTTTATATCCTCGGTCAGCGAGCGTCCGATACAATATTTGCTAAATCCTTGTTTGCTTAATTTAAGATTTCTCAGTGTTTGTGTCAAATGGGCTGTTTCGTTTGCGCGGTTCTGTTTTATTTCAACAATCACCAGGTTATGAAGCGTTACTTCTTGTTCTCTATTTTTAAATCCGGGAGCAAAATCAATAGTTACTCTTTCTGTAAAGCTGTTGTTTACCAGTGTAATACGATTAAATGTGTTGATGATTTTTGGACTGAGTTGATCGCCAGAAAACGGAGTTAGTTTGCTGATAAAATCCAGCTCTGATGCATCGAATGGGGCATCAAAACCTAACCGTTCTACTCTTTTTTTTATGGTGCGGCCTTTATTGTTTTTGAATTTTATCTCCAGAAAACTGTTATTGGTTTGGTTGTACCGTCTAACTCTTATTTTATAACGGTTTAACTTGCCGTTATGGTGGTTGAGATACATTTGATTGTCGCTGGTATCGAAATACGTGTTGTAATAGCTGAATATTGATTGTCCGTCTATTTCCAGAACGGAATAATTGTCTTTTATCGATTCAAAAACATGACAAGCCTGGTTAAAATGAAAGCAAAATTTGAGGTCAACGCGGTTCATTAATTCTACTCTATCGAGATCCGGCAGCGATACTTTCCTGAATTGCGCTATAACAGTTTTTATCTTGTCCATGGTTAGTTTAAAGGTGATACGAAACTAATCTTTTTCTTGCTCAAAACGTAATCGAAATTTGATCAGCAGGCAATATTCCTGTGATTTATCTGCTTTTACGATGAGATTTTGTCGCTTTTTGAAATAAGTCCGTATGCAGCTGTTTGTACCCTACTTTTTCGGTGTAAATAATTACTGGTTTATTTAGGAAGAGCATTTTAATAAGCGCGTTTACTTGTCATATCTTTTTCCCCAAAGGCTTTTAAGTCGCTCAAGTATTTTAATTTCCAGCGGATTGTTTTGTGGGGTGTATAATCTCCGGTTTTTAATTTCTTTCGGAAGAAAATCCTGTTCAATAAAGTTCTTTTCGTACGAATGAGCGTACTTATAATCTTTGCCATACCCCAATTCTTTCATCAACTTGGTTGGCGCATTTCTGATGTGAAGCGGAACGGGAAGGTCGCCGGTTGATTTTACCAATGCAATTGCCTCGTCAATGGCAGAGTATGCCGAGTTGCTTTTAGCTGAAGTTGCCAAATATATAGCGCACTGAGACAATATTATTCTTGCTTCAGGATTTCCAATTTTATGAACCGCATCGAATGTGCTTTGAGCCAGCAGCAGTGCATTCGGATTGGCCAAACCAATATCTTCGGCGGCCAAAATCAGCATGCGGCGAGCTATAAACTTCACATCTTCGCCACCTTCAATCATACGGGCAAGCCAGTAAACCGTGGCATCCGGATCACTTCCGCGCATACTTTTAATAAAGGCTGAAATGATGTCGTAGTGCATCTCACCATTCTTGTCGTAAATAGCCATGTTATTCTGAAGTCGATCGATAACCAACTCATTGGTAATAACAGTGGCTTCATCTTCATTGGCATTCACAACAAGTTCAAGCACATTAAGCAGTTTACGGGCATCACCACCAGAAAACCGCAATAAAGCTTCATTTTCCCTGATTTCTATTTTTCGGGTCTTGAGATAGGAGTCTTTGGTTAAAGCCATTTCCACAATCTTCATCAGGTCAGTTTTTTCAAGATGTTTAAGTACATATACCTGACACCGTGATAAAAGCGGCGATATCACTTCGAACGAAGGATTTTCGGTTGTGGCACCAATTAGCGTTACAGTTCCCTGCTCAACAGCGCCCAAAAGCGAATCCTGCTGCGATTTACTGAACCGGTGAATTTCATCGATAAAGAGGATAGGGTTGGGCTGATTAAAAAACTGGTTCCGTTGTGCTTTTTCAATCACATCCCTGACGTCCTTAACTCCTGAATTTATGGCACTTAATGTGTAAAACGGCCGGTTAAGCGTGTTGGCTATAATTTTGGCGAGTGTTGTTTTCCCAACTCCCGGAGGCCCCCAAAGTAAAAACGATGAGATTTTTCCCGATTCAATCATTTTGCGCAAAACAGCTCCTTCACCAATAAGGTGTTCCTGCCCGATGTAATCGTCTAATGTAGCTGGGCGCAGGCGTTCGGCGAGAGGCTGATTCGCAAATGGCATAAATCACAGGTTGAGAAAAAACAATATTGCGAAGATACACTTAATTGCAATATCGTTTGATAACATTGTAGGCATCCTGAATCCCAAGTTCACCCGCTTTACTTAAATCCATTGCTCCACCTTCAATATCATCAAGATAAATTTTAGTCAATCCGCGGTTAAAATAGGCTTCAGCAAAGTCTTTTTCAATATCGATGGCCTTATTTAAATCGGCCAGGGCTCCCTGATAATCACGAATTTTGCATTTCACATATGCCTGATTGTAATAAGCATATGGAAATTTTGGATTCAACTGAAGACAGTTTGTGTAATCGTTCAGTATATCGAGATATTCCAGCGAGGTTTCAGTTACAGTACTTTCCTGTGGTTTTGGAGTGTTTTTCAAAGGAACGGTAATCAGGTCGGAATTTTGTTTAACCTGCTCAATTAAATCATTCATTTTCATTTTGCAATTGGCCCGCGAGAAGTAGATTAATGCATTTTTATCATTTAATTCGAGTGCTTTTTGAAGGTCGCTCATCGAATTCGAATAATCCTCAGTCAGGCAGTAAAAAATGCTGCGGCTCAAATAATTGAGGCTTTCTTTTTTGTTGTTGCCAATTCGTTCGTTGTAATAGAGAATATTGTTTTTGTAGTCTTCTTTCCGGGAATCATTCTTTTTGTTCGATATTGAAATCACAGGATCGTAGTTGTTGTAATTGTTCAATGCTTCAAGTTCAGGATTGAAATACTGAATTTGCTCGTAATCGGTTGAGTTTTTATTTCGGGAAGAGAGCATGAACAGAGGTTGCAGGTCGATAATGATGTTTTTATTCTGAATCCGGCCATCTTCAACATTCTCCTCTTTCTCTGTAGGCATATTTCTGGCATCAGCGAGTGATAATTTATACCTTCTGCGATCTCGTTCTTCCTTAGTTTCTTTCTTGGGCTCCGCATTGTTGTCCTGATCAGCCTGCTGTTGCGTTTGTGCAGTTGTATTCGACGAATTTACTGCTGTAGTTGTGGCAGAGGAGGCAGGAGCCTGTGATTGCTGCTTTTGCTGATTTTGTGAGGCTTGTTGTCCCTGGCTTTTCTTTGATTGAGCCAAGGCACTGTAATCAACATCTTTGGGATTAAATGCGAATTTAGGATCGAGCTTGGCTGCAATAGCGTAATCCTGATCGTATCCCGGTATTTTAAGGTTTTCCTTGGCAATTCCTCGGTTTAGGTAAGCATTTGCCATAGTTGGATCGAGTTGCAGGGCCAGGTTATAATCGTTGATGGCTCCCTTGAAATCTTCCAGTTTTTGCTTTACAATTCCACGGTTATTATAGGCATAGGCATTTTGCGGATCGAGTTTAATACATTGGTCAAAATCACGAAGGGCCGATGCATAATCGTTCAGCTCGAACCTGGCCAACCCACGTAACAAATAGGCGTTTGCATAATGCGGCCTAATGATAATTGCCTGGTTCAAATCTTTTATTGCTCCACGAATATCTTTTTTCATCAGTAAAGCATTGCTTCGGTTGATGTAGCTGTTCGTGAATTTTGGGTTGATTTCCAACGCTTTATTGTAGTCGGCAATTGCACCGTCAATGTCTTTCATCGATATTTTAGCGATACCTCGGTTATTGTAAATATTGGCGTCTCGCGGATTTAGCTCAATCGCCCGGTTATAATCAGCAATCGACTTTGCATAATCGTTTAACTCCAGATAAGCTAGTCCGCGATACATATAAGCATCAGGATAATAGGGTTTTATTTCAATGGCTTTATCGTAATCCTGAATGGCTCCGCGAAAATCTTCGAGCTGGTGTTTGGCAATTCCCCTGAAATAATAGGGTTCGGGAAGATGGGGTTTAAACTTGATGACTATATTGAAGTTCTCAATTGCACCGACATAATTGCCGATTTGTATACGGGTTTCGCCAACGCGCATGTAATAATTGATATTCAGCTGGCTGAATACCAGATTTGAACTGAATAGCAGAAGTATGATCAGCAGTTTTTTCACTCGATAATAAATTAAGTACGTCGAATTTTGTTTCATGGAAACCTGCCTGTTTCATGTTTTATCTGTTGAAAAAGCTCCTTCCGGAGTACTAATTTACAGGAAAAACCCTTGTCAAGCGCTCGTTTCGTGCCGGTGCAAGTTATGCATAGCAAAAGTAATATTTTAGGCCAATTCACTTTCGTTTAGAATTTTTAATTATTTTTTGAATTGATAAGATTTTGTAAAGCGGGATTTTATTTGTTTTAGTAATGAGAAGATTGAAAATTAATTTAAAACGAAGTTCATATGAAGCAAAGATGTGAATGGGCACAAAAAAGCGAGATATATTCGCAGTACCATGACGAAGAATGGGGAAAACCTTTACATGATGACCAAAAGTTATTTGAGTTTTTGATTCTGGAAGGAATGCAGGCTGGTTTGAGCTGGATTACTATTCTGAAGAAACGGGAGGCTTTTCGCGAGGCCTATAATAATTTTGATGTTCATAAAGTCGCTGAATTCGATGATTCAAAGGTCGAAAAGTTGATGCAAAACACTGGAATTATAAGGAACCGATCGAAGATTGAAGCCAGTATTAATAATGCCAGACGATTTCTGGAGGTTGTTGACGAATTTGGCAGTTTCAATTCGTATATCTGGAAATTTGTTGATTATAAACCAATTGTAAATAAATGGGCAACACTTTCGGAGATACCAGCTCGTACTGAGCTTTCGGATCTGATTAGTAACGACCTGAAAAAAAGAGGATTTAAGTTTGTTGGTTCAACCATTGTTTATTCACATATGCAGGCAACCGGTATGGTCAATGATCATTTGGTAAGTTGCTTTTGTCATCCTGAGCATCAGGAGAGGGTTTGATTGTTGTCGAAGAGTCGTTTGACTCGGCCTGTTAGCCCTATAAAATAGAAAAAAGGATAGATTCTCTAATCTACCCTTTCTCTAAACCTAACTAAACTAACTAAACTAACTAAACCAATAAAACTAATCAAACCTAACTTATGAAATGTGATAACGATACAAAGATAAGTCGCCTCACAGACATAAGCGTTAATCGAACATTAATTTTTGTGCTATAAAACATTAATTTGAGGTTTTAATGTTTCCTGTGCGTTAACTGATCGCTGTTTAATTTAATCTATTATTCAGTATATCAGTTTTTTATTCTTTATTCTTGTTCTGTTTACCTCCACGACTTTCAACTATGTTTTTTACTGATTTTTTGAGAAAAATCTTGATTTTGGCATACTGAAATGAAATTTTCTATCCAGTTTGAATTCTTTTCCATCAGTCGCGTCCGTGAAAATCTTTAATTTGTACTTTTGACAATAACTAAAAATTTTCATTTTAATATTCCATACTATGATCAAACGAATGTTATTCATTTCAGTATTAAGTTTTTCGCTTTTCTCGTTTAAGCCGGAAAAGGATACTCAAAAACTGATTAATCCGGAAATCGAGGCGAAAATCACAACATTGCTTTCGAAAATGACCCTCGATGAAAAAATGGGGCAGCTCAACCAATATACCAGTCGATGGGAAATGACTGGTCCAGCACCACAGGGAACCAACGAACAGCAAATGCTTGGCATGATCAAGTCGGGCATGGTGGGTTCGATGTTGAACGTTACCGGAGTTGAAGCAACGCGTAAAGCACAAAAACTGGCAGTTGAGAACAGCAGGCTTAAAATTCCAATGATTTTTGGATACGATGTTATTCATGGTTATCAAACCATGTTCCCGATTCCGCTGGCTGAAGCTGCAAGCTGGGAGCCTGAGTTAGCGCGTAAATCAGCCCGAATAGCTGCAGTTGAAACTTCTGCGTCAGGAGTTCAGTGGACTTTTGCGCCTATGGTTGATATTGCGCGCGATGCTCGTTGGGGACGTTTTATGGAAGGCTCAGGCGAAGATCCTTATTTGGGCTCTTTGTTTGCTGCCGCACGGGTTAAAGGTTTTCAGGGCAACGATTTAAGTGCCAATAATACAATTGCAGCCTGCGTAAAGCATTTTGCAGCTTAGATCGGA
>JAJZSZ010000513.1 GCA_021849365.1 Bacteroidota bacterium
CCACCATAAATTTTTTTACAAACAGCTGACTGTGAAATACGATAACCTCTTCGAAGTATCTTTCGCTTATTCAGCCGGGCTTCACCAAGCTCCAACCGATGGAAACGATTATCCGGAGTGGCACTTGCACATGCACTTTTTCCCGCCTCTTTTACGTTCAGCTTCAGTAAAAAAATTTATGGTGGGCTACGAAATGCTGGCTACTCCGCAACGCGACATTACTGCCGAGCAGGCAGCCCAGCGTTTGCGCGACCTTTCACCAATTCATTATAAAAAACAATAAACCAATAAATAATTAAACACACTAAAAAACTATGGCAAAGATTAGCGCTTTGATCGAAAAGATTGCCAATGGAAAAAATCCATTGTTTCAGGAATTATATGGTGTAAATGAAGTAGTTCTGAAAGAACAGGCCGACCGTTATGCCGCTTTGATGAATGAATTTCAACAGGTTTATGGAACTAACGATGTTTCATTGTTTAGTTCACCGGGCCGTACCGAAATTGGCGGTAACCACACCGACCACAACTACGGTCGCGTATTGGCAGGTGCTGTAAACCTCGACAATATTGCCGTTGCCGCTGCAAACGGAACCAATACCATCCGCATAAAATCAGTTGGTTATCCTGAATTTCAGGTTGATTTAGGTTCGTTGGAAATCGATCCTACCCAATTCTATACTTCTTCGTCGCTGGTAAAAGGGATTGCCGCCCGAATGAGCGAAAAAGGCTATGCCATTGGTGGTTTCGACGCTTGTATTGAAGGTCGTGTACCAAAAGGTTCTGGCTTGAGTTCTTCGGCTTCGTTCGAAGTTTTGATCGGCGCAATCATCAACCACCTGTTCAACGATGGCAAAATGAGCGCCGTTGAGAATGGAATCATTGGCCAGTGGTCAGAAAATAATTTCTTCGGAAAACCATGCGGTTTAATGGATCAGACCGCTTGTTCGGTTGGTGGTTTGATTACAATTGATTTCGAAGATCCATCGAAACCAATCGTAAAAGAAGTTGATTTCGACTTCGTAAAAACCGGTTTTGCATTGGTAATTACCGATGTTGGTGGTGGTCACGATGATGCTGCTTCTCAGGCTGAATATGCTTCATTGCCAACTGAAATGAAAGCTGTTGCTGCTGAGTTGGGCGCCAAAGTTTTGCGTCAGGTTACATTGGAACAGATTGTTGAAAAGATGCCTGAAATCCGTAAGAAAACCGGCGACCGTGCATTACTTCGTGCTTACCATTTCCAGGGCGATAATCAACGTGTAGTTGACCAGGTTGCTGCTCTTGAAAACAATGATTTCCAGACTTTCCTGAAATTGGTTGTTGAATCGGGTTATAGCTCGTATATGTACAATCAGAACATTTTCGATGTAGTTCATAAAGATGAACAGGTAGTTTCTCTGGCTTTGGCTTTGAGCGAAATGGTACTGAAAGGCAAAGGCGCATGGCGCGTTCACGGTGGTGGATTTGGTGGTACTATCCAGGCATTTGTTCCACAGGATTTACTCGATAAATATGTGAGTACTTTAGAACATGTTTATGGTAAAGGAAGCTGCCATAAATTGTTTATCCGTGCCAAGGGATCAATCAAGCTTGATTTATAATCAGATATAATTTTGGCTGATGGCTGGTCGTTTGTTTTTACCAACAGAACGTCCAGCCATAATTTTTATTTTTAGCGCTTTTTTGAAGGTTATTTGTCAAATACTAAGTTATTTTTTGCAAATTCGAGCACGAAATCGTAAAGTACAAACTTAATCTTCATCAATAACAATCAAATTACCTTAAATTATGACACAAAACAAAAACTACACTGTGCCAATCATCATGATGATCATGCTATTTGGTATGATCTCATTTGTAACTAACCTGGCAGCCCCAATGGGTATCGTGTTAAAAAGCCAATTTGCAGTAACTAATTTCTTGGGACTTCTTGGAAATGCAGCCAACTTTATTGCTTATGCTGTAATGGGTATTCCAAGCGGTATCTTGCTCCAAAGAATAGGCTACAAGAAAACGGCCTTAATTGCTATTGCAGTTGGCTTTGTTGGAGTAGGTATTCAATATCTTTCAGGTTATTCAGGGCAGGATTCAGCCTTTGCAGTTTATCTTGGTGGTGCATTTGTTGCCGGATTTTCAATGTGTTTGTTGAATACAGTAGTTAATCCAATGTTGAACACTCTTGGTGGTGGTGGAAACACTGGTAACCAATTGATTCAGGTTGGTGGTTCTTTCAACTCAGTAATGGCTACAGCTACTCCTATGATCGTTGGTATTTTAATTGGTGATGCTTCCAAAGCACAGATTACCAATATTTTCCCATTCATGTATGCTGCAATGGCTGTGTTCGCTATTGTATTTGTAGTATTATATTTTGTAAATATTCCGGAACCTCACGCTGAACAATCTTCTGAACCACTGGGAAATCTGATGTCAGGAGCTTTAAAGTTCCGTCATTTCATTTTGGGTGCTATTGGTATTTTTGTTTATGTTGGCGTTGAAGTAGGTACACCGGGAGTATTGAATTATTTCCTTGTTGACCCAGCTACTCCAAATGCATTGAATGCTACTACTGCAGGATTTGTTGCTGGTACTTATTGGTTCCTGATGCTTATCGGCCGTTTGGTAGGTGCATCAATCGGAGCAAAAGTGTCAAGTAAAACCATGCTTACTTTTGCCTCAGGT
>JAJZSZ010000077.1 GCA_021849365.1 Bacteroidota bacterium
GTCTATTTTGTCGCGGTTTGAGGCAAGCGCTTTTTCGAATAAAAGGTTACCGGTGGTTTTCCATTTCGATGAGTTGTACGACAAGGTGACCCTGCTTAGCAAAGATTTTACATCGCTGTAGTCTCGTCTGACACCAAGTCCGGCGCCAACGCGAAGACCTTTATTTTGTTTGCCGCCAAAGAAATTGCGGATAATTTCGGCCTGTTGTGCACTCGCAACTTTATCCCCTTGAGAAAATCCAAAGGCAGTGTAGGCATACAACGTAATTTTTTTGCCGATATACCCTTTCACTGCGAGTTGCTGGTTTACACCATCATAACCGAACGGGCCTGAAACTCTTTCGCCGTAACTGCCCGAATAATCCAGACTCCATTTTAGGTGTTCAGGGGTTAATGTACTGACTGAAAATAAGAATGGTTCGGGTGTACGCTCTATCGATAAATTTGAGCTGAATTCAGGATTTTGAGCTGCCACATAGCTGGATCTAATGATAAAGCTGCATAGGAACAGCACAATTAGTTTAGTTTTCATGGTTGTCAGTTTTTTTGAAGAAACGACACAAACATAGCAGCAATTATCGAGTTTTGCCTTGTTTGTGCCTATTTTGTCGTAGGTTCAGTATTGCTTTTAATGCCTTTCCGTTTTCGAAAAGAAAAAATCACTTTCAATAATAGCGTTCTCGTCACTGTCGGAACCATGGACTGCGTTGTGCGACATTGATTCAGCATATAATTTGCGGATAGTTCCTTCTTCGGCCTTGGCTGGGTCGGTAGCTCCTATAAGTTTCCTGAAATCGGCTACTGCATTTTCTTTTTCCAGAATAGCGGCAACAATCGGCCCTGAACTCATAAAAGATGTTAATTCTTCGTAAAAATACTTTCCGGCATGAACACTGTAAAAATCCATTGCCTGTTGCTTGGTTAAGTGCGTGAATTTCATGGCTTTTATCCTGAATCCTGCCTCATTAATCATCTTTAAAATTGCACCTATATAGTTGTTTTTAACGGCAATAGGTTTTATCATGGTAAATGTTTGATTTCCTGACATATGTGTTGATATTTTTGTTTAGTTCTGCGGAACACAAGTTAACAAAAATTAGTTTTGCCGTCTCATCTCCAATGTCTTTATTTTTATATTTGTATCTTATTTAAAAACAGTTCAGTTGGAAAGAATTGATATAGAGTTGATTAGAAATTTTGAATCATTAATTGCCAATAGTTCAAAATCAATAGTTGTAATTCCACATACAAATCCTGATGGCGATGCAATGGGATCTGTGCTTGGCTTGTGGAGAGTACTGAAGAATGCCGGATTTAAAGTGAAAGTTGTTAGTCCGACCAAATACCCGGAGTTTTATCATTGGATGGACGGACATGATGAAGTGATTATTTTCAGTCATCATCCCAAACAGTCGGCCCGGGCCCTGGAAGAGTCGAATTTGATTATTTGTATGGACTTTAATCAACTTTCGAGGCTTGGCGAAATGAGGCCATTGATCGAGAATTACCCAGGGAAAAAGATATTGGTCGACCATCATCCTTACCCGGGAAATTTTACTGACCTGATTATTTCGGATATAACTTTCAGTTCAACTGCCGAGTTAATTTTTTCAGTGCTGCAATCAACCAGTCTGGCTCAATTTATCGACCGAGATGCCGCTACCTCGTTTTTCACCGGAATTATGACAGATACTGGTTCGTTCGATTTCAATGTTTCTAATCCGAATACGTTTGAAGTTGTTGCCCAGCTAACCCGTATGGGAATTGATCAGCTCGATATTCATTCAAAAGTTTACGACAATTATTCGGCCGACCGTATGCGTTTAATGGGCTTTTGCCTGAGTAACCGGATGACTGTTTACCCCGAATATCATGCTGCAAGTATGTATATAACTTTGGAAGATCAGAAAGCTTTCAATTTTAAAACCGGCGATAACGAAGGGTTTGTGAATATGCCACTCTCGATAAAGGGAGTTGTTTTCAGTGTACTTTTTACCGAAAAGGAAAAATACGTAAAAGTGTCGTTTCGGTCGAAAGGCGAATTTGCTGTAAATGAGGTGTCCGAAAAATATTTTAATGGGGGAGGCCATCGCAACGCAGCCGGAGGAGAGTTTTATGCATCTTTACCGGAAGCGTTGGACCAATTCGAGAAGTTGTTGCCCGAATTTGAAGACCGAATTAAAAAATCAATAAAATAAACCGACCATGAAAAGTTTGATTATCAATTTAAAAATCGTTGTTCTCATTTTGTTCTTTGCTGGCATTGTTACGTCGTGTATGGACAGCAACGACGACTCCACTTCAAGCAATACGGCTGAAACTGAAGCTGCCCTTATTGCTAAATGGAGAGCTCAAATGAAAAGCAAAAACATCGCATACGATTCAACTGCGACCAAAATCTATTATGTTATCGATAAAACTAAAGTAGGTTCTGGCGCAAATGTTGCCCGTGGAAATACTGTAACCGTTAAATATACCGGAACTTACATGGATGGAACTATCTTTGATTCTTCGGATAATTTTACCTACGTACATAAATCAAGTATGCGTATGATTCCCGGTTGGGAAGAAGGAATTGAATTACTGAATAAAGGTGCTAAAGCTACTTTCTTAATCCCATCGGCATTAGCATATGGCCCAACCGGCTATTTATCTATTCCGCCATATTCTCCGTTATTTTTTGTTATCGAGGTGGTTGATATTAAATAGATGCTGATTTTAATTTGTACTTTCGCAAAAAAATAATTCAATGAAATGAGCATAGCTGCCGAAATCTTAAAGCTATGCGAATGACATGAGGCAATTAAAACAAAAATAGACACATGAAACAATATTTGTACATACTCGGATTTATCGTTTTGTTTTCCGGATTTTATACTTCCTGCAAGGAAAATACTCTGGATGCATTGCGTGAGGACGAGGTTACCGCACTGAATAAATATGTAGCCGACAAGAAACTGGAAAGTTATAAAGATGAATCGGGCATTTATTTTAAAGATAGTATTGTAGGAACCGATACTACGATGGTTCGTTCGGGATTCAAGCTTAAACTTTATTTTAAGATTACCTTGCTCGACGGATCGACTGTGTTTACCACCGAAGATAAATACGGGCACAATTACGAAGAATACACTTTTTATGTTGATGCCAACGATGCTACAATCAACCAATCGTATGTTCAGCAAATAGCTGGTTTGCATTTGGGTTTGAAAAAAATGCACATCGGAGGCAGCGCTTTTATGGTAATTCCGTCAGAATTGGCATTTAAAGCGGTTGATAACTCAAGCATAGGTATTCCGAGGTTCTCTACATTGCTTGCAAAAGTTTATGTCAAGAGCGGACTTTCGCCTGAAGCCCAAAAAGAACAGTAGTTTAACCGAAACATTAAATATTCCCGCGGAACTCAAAGTTTCCCGCGGGATTTTTTTTCGTATATGAGCAAAACCGAATTGTTGAAAAAGCTATTGCCGGGGTTTATTCCCTTATTCGTATTTATCGCCATCGACGAGATTTGGGGAACCCGTGCCGGTTTAGTCGCTGCATTAGTAATTGGCGTTGGCGAAATAGTTTGGATATGGTTTCAGGAAAAGCGGTTAGATAAATTTGTTCTGTTCGATACGGGTTTGCTTTTAGCGCTGGGTTCGGTGTCGCTTATTCTCGATAACGACATTTTCTTTAAACTAAAACCCGGCTTGGTTGAGCTGATTTTATGCGCAGTGCTGGCTGTTTCAGCATTCTCGAAACTGAATATTATAGGAATGATGACCCAGCGGTACATGAAAGATGTGGAGCTAAACAGGCAGCAAATGGCCCATTTCAGGAAAACTATGCAGCTGATGTTTTTTGTTTTTCTGGCTCATACATTACTCGTATTTTATTCGGCCTTTTATATGTCAGATGCTGCATGGGCTTTCATTAGTGGTGGACTGTTCTATATTTTATTTGGGGTGATTTTTATTTTCGAATTCGTTAAACAAAAGCTAAGCCGGACCAGAACAGTGGCAATTCCTGAAGATGAGGAATGGTTGCCTTTGGTTTCAGAAAATGGTGAGATTATTGGGAAAGCTCCGCGTTCTCTGTGTCATCGCGGCGAAAAATTGTTGCATCCGGTTGTACATTTACATGTACTGAACAATCAAAAGCATATCTACCTCCAGAAACGGCCCATGAACAAACTGGTTCAACCCGGGAAATGGGATACTGCTGTGGGTGGACATATTTCGTTTGGCGAAACCCTAGAGACGGCATTAAAACGTGAAGCCTGGGAAGAGATCGGACTTCAGAATTTTTCGGCCAAACTGGTGAAAACTTATCGCTGGGACAGTGAAATTGAATCGGAGCTGGTGTATGTTTTTGTCAGTCACGATTACAAGTCCATTCATCTGCATTCCGATGAGGTAGAGGAAGGTCAGTTCTGGACTTCCAAACAGATTGACACAAACATTGGGAACGGTATTTTTACTCCGAACTTCGAACACGAATACCAGCTACTGAAAAACGAGATATTTGCCTGATTATTTTTATGTCCTTAAAATGAGGATTGAAGGTGTATTATTTAACCACGTGCTGCGCGAATCTACCAGCTTTTTCCAGCCTTCAGCTGAAATGACCATCAACTGAAAGTTTTGTATAAACTGTTCGTCGATAATTATTTCATTATTCCAGGAGATATGATTAGGAGCTTCCTGTTCGATGGCTCTAATTGATTCCCGTATTTCAGTATTTTTTCTGATTAAATCGAACGAATCGGTTATCGTTACCTGGGCATCCGAATTATTAATAAATCGTTTTATATATTTTATCAGTGAAAGATCGTTCTCGCTGAAAAGCGGAGCGATAATTTGATTGAAACTGCCGGTATTTTTATCGACAAAAATGCCAACGGGAACTTTAGTGTTTGACAGAATAGACTGAGTGCGATCGTCGAACGGTGTGTTTCCGAAAAGCTTCTCTTTTCCGGCCATCTTTTGCATCAAACGATCTGGGTTTACAATGCGCGTAGTGTAACCCAAAATTCGTCCCAGAAGACTGCCTTCAAAAATCGACTGACCGATACCGATCAGCAGCAGGTCAAAATCGCCCTGATTGGTTATTTCGGTAATATCACTGTCGATGCTGTCGGAAGCCTTAAACAGAGTGGTAATTTTTTGATTAATCAGTTTCGATTCGCGAATAACCGGCGCAAAACTTTCCTCTTCGTATTCATCTAAGTTGTAATGATGCAATACGTTATTCGGGCACAGATGCAGGGCTGTGACTGTTGTATTTTCCTTTTGCTTTTTTACCAATCCATTGGCAAGACGTAAAAGTGAGGTTCCCATTTCCGGATTACCAAACGATAAAATAATCCTGAATTTTCGCAATCGATTAAGTTCTTCAGAAACTGGATGTAATGTTTTTTTGAACACCTTTTCAATCAGATCGAGTGCTGGCCCGGTCATGAAAGTAGTGACCAGTGCCATAATTACCATCATCGAAAATACTTCAGGTGAAAGAATACCCAGATCGTAGCCAATATTTAAAACAACCAGCTCCATTAGCCCGCGTGTATTCATAAGTGCCCCTATCGTAAGACTGTCGCGCCAGTTTTGCCCCATTACCCGCGAAGCAATTGCGCTTCCCACGAATTTACCGACAATAGCCACCAGAATGATTAATCCGGTTACCTGCCAGAGATAACTGTCGTTAATTAACCCGATTTGAGTGCGCAATCCGGTAAAAACGAAGAATAGCGGGAGTAATAGTACAAGCGCCACATCTTCAATTTTCTGGATGAAAATATTTCTGAATTTTGTGTTTTCAGGCATAATTGTTCCGGCAAGAAAAGCTCCAAAAAGCGCATGAATACCGATAACTTCAGTAGTATAAGATGAAATTATGAGTGTTAGCAAAAAGATCGCTACAACCGGTTTGCTCAGGTTTTCGCGCGAGGCATGTAAATCGCCAACCCGCTTTAAAAATGGCCTGACAATTTTTATCATGAAAATCACGTATGAAACAGCCAGAATAATGGTGTAAACCGAACTTAGGAATGAGCCGGCTTTGGCAATGGCGATTATTGCGGCCAGCATACACCAGGCCGAAATATCGTCAACTGCAGCGCAGGTGATGACCAATGCTCCAAGCCGTGTCCGGTGGATTCCCCGCTCCTGAACGATGCGTGCCAGCACAGGAAAGGCCGTAATGCTCATGGCCATTCCGAGAAATAAACCAAAAGAGAGGAATGGAACTCCTTCCGGCGCAAAATGTTGGTAAATGAAATAGGCAAGTCCAATTCCCAATGTAAACGGGATAAGAATGCCGGCATTACTAACTACAACGGCATCTTTTACTTTGTTTTTAAGAACTTTCAAGTCGAGTTCCATTCCGACCATGAACATAAACAGTACTAAGCCCACCTGGCTCAAGAGGCTGAGGTTATCCAACGATTTTTCGGGGAAAAGTGCACTCGAGAATTCAGGGAAAATCAGGCCAAGCAAGGATGGCCCCAGTGCAATTCCGGCAATAATTTCGCCAATAACTGTTGGCTGGTGAATTTTCCCGAACAGAAATCCGAAAATCCGAGATACAATTATAATGGTTACTATTTGTGCAAGAATAAGGGCTACAGGATGTGCCAGATTAGTGGACAAGGATTGTAAAAATTGAGTGAAATATGAGCTTTGTAGTTGTGGCTCAATTACATTTCTTCCGATCTCCAGCGTTTTTCCTGCCTGTAATATCAAATACATTAGCAGAAGAAAAACACTTAGCACTCCGATATAAACTAATATATTTTTAAAACTCCTCATGAAGGTTTTATTAGTATTTCCCATGTAAATATGGGGCAAAATGTTTGTCGGAGATTGAATATTTCGGAATCCGAAAGAAGTAATGTAATAAGCAGGATAAATTTTGTAACAACTACCCGTTTATCTTCCTGAGAAAGTCAATTCTGTAAGCATCACCAAGCGTCAGCACCAAAGGTTTTTCGGGTTGGAGATAAATGTTGGTTGTAATCTGGTCGGTAGAGAAATGCCGAAGCCGGTTTAAAGCAAGCATTTCTTTTTTGTTGATCCGGCAAAAATCAGCAGCAGGTAAAAGAGTGCTTAGTTTTTCGAAGGAGATATTTTTTAGTGTTATGCTTACTCCGTTTTCAAGGGAGGCAATTTTATCGCGGCTATCGATTTCTGAAGTTTTGATGTACAGTATCTGGTCTGGATAAAGCAGGGTGTTACCCCTATCAGTGTTAATCCGAATGAATTTTTCAGGTTTGCTTATTATTTTGGTTCGCTGCACGACCTTATTGACCGCTTGTTTAAGCCGCTCTGGTTTTACCGGTTTAACAATGTAATCTATCGCATCCAAATCGAAGGCGTCGGTGGCATAATCTTTATATGCCGTAGTAAAAATAACGGGTTTGCCACCCAGCAGCTTTGCAACTTCAATTCCATTAATTCCTGGCATTTCAATGTCCAGAATGCACAAATCGAAGTCCAGCTCCTGGATTTCTTTCAGAAACAGTTCCGGATCGTTAAATGCCCTGACGACTTCCAGTTCAGGTAGCTGTTCGCAAAGTAACTTTAAATACGAAAGTCCTGGCAACTCGTCATCCAGAAGCAAGCATTTTAGCTTTGTATCCAAGCAAATCTATTTTTAAGTGAACAATGTAAACGTTGTCTTCTGTAAACCGGTCGAATTTGAAATGATCGTTATAAATAATTTTCAACCGTTGTTCGAGCGATTCAATGCCAAAGCCTCCTTTGCCCTTTTTTATGGGCATTTTGTCCGAAACTTTATTGGCTACAGTTAGTCCAAACGTATCGTCGTTGAATTCAAAGGTGACCGAAATAAAGGAATCTGGACTGCGTAAATCGGCATGTTTAAAGGCGTTCTCTATTAAGTCGGTTGAAATAAAAGGGGCTAGCAAATGCTGGTGATACAGTGGTTCATTTTCGTTAACCTTTAATTTAACCTTCAGGTCGAAAAGCGGGCTTAACTTGATTTTGTTGATTTCAATGAGGTTGAGGGCAAACTCAACTTCCTGTTTAGGTGTAACGTATTTCTTCCGGCTTTCATAAAGAATATAGTCGAGTACATTGGCAAGCTTATCGAGGGCAAAGTAGGTTTGATAGGCGTGCGATTGTACCGAGTTGAGGATGTTCTTGAATAAATGTGGATTAAGTCGCGAGTCCAGATTTTCAAGTTCAATCTGGTTGTATTTGCCTTCCAGCTCGGCATATTTCAGTTCGAGCAGCTTTTTTTTATTGGTTAGCCGGTTTAGTCGGATAGCTAATATGACGATAGCTGCGAGGCATAAGGCAAAAACACATATACTTACCAACGCAAGTCCGGATGAAAATACGGGTTGAGGATCCATAGCCGATCTGTTTTTAACAAAGTTATAGTTTTTTGTTATTTGAAGGTGCTCAACGGATGCTCAATCGTTGTTTAGAAGTCAGCGCTTTTTATAGAGTTTTATGAGTTCCGTCGCAAAATGGCGGAGTTTTGGTGTGTTTGCACTGGCAAAGGAAGGCCTCCTTTTCTTCTTCAATTTTAAACATTACGGGTGTAAATTCGCTTCCACGATGCGACCCGTTGCAAAACGGCTGGGTTGAACTTTTCCCGCAGGCACACCAGAAATATTGGCCAGGTTCGAGCGTAACTTTTGCCGGCATTTTTGCAGCAATCTGAGGTTTTTCCATCGTTGTAGATTTGTAGTTTTAATTTATAAATTTGGTTTGTTGTATATAAACAGCGAAAAGTATATTTAGTTATAAAAAAAGAAAATGAAAAAGTTTATAATCAGTTTATTGTGCCTTGCGATATGGGGTTTTCAGGCTGAAGCCAAAAAACATATTTTATATGTGGGCACTTACACTAAGGGGATGACTGACGGAATTTTTGTTTATTCATTCAATGATCAGAACGGTCGGCTTACCAATTTGAAAATACCTGCAGTAAGCAATAATCCATCATTTCTGACTATTGCGCCGAATAAGAAATTTCTCTATGCTGTTGGCGAGCTCGATAATCTGGATACTAACCAAAGTGGCGGGCTTTCGGCCTTTAAAATAGAATCGGACGGAAAGTTAACCCTTATAAATCATGTGCTTACTCATGGTGCCAATCCTTGCCATGTTAGTCTTTCTCCTGACGGCAAAAAGCTGGTTGCTTCCAATTACAGCGGAGGAAATTTGTCATTTTTTAATATTCTGCCTGATGGCAGTCTTTCCGATATGGTTCAGCGCATTCAACACGAAGGAAGCGGACCAGTTCCTGACAGACAAACCAGCCCTCATGCTCATTCAGCCCGTTTCAATTCGACCGGAAAGCTGCTGTATGCTGCCGATTTAGGTATCGACGAGTTGAAAATTTACGATGTAACTTCAGGCGAAAAAATGATTGTTCCGCATGCGCAGCCTGTCATAAAAATGGCTCCTGGCTCCGGGCCGCGTCATTTCGATTTCTCTGCTGACGGACGTTTTATATACGTTATCAACGAATTAAATTCAACGATTACGGTATTAATGAAATATGGCGCCGAATGGAAGCAGGTTCAAACGATTAAAACATTGCCTAAAGATTTCACCGGTGAAAATTCGTGTGCCGACATTCATATTTCGGCTGACGGACGCTTTGTTTACGGCTCGAACCGGGGGCATAACAGCATTGCTGTGTTCAGGAGGGAGCCTGCCAGTGGTAAACTCGACATGCTTGAAACTGTTTCGGTTGAAGGGAACTGGCCACGCAATTTTACCCTGGATCCAAGTGGCAGGTTTTTGTTGGTGGCTAACCAGAAAAGCAACGATATAACCGTTTTTAAAATCGATCAGCAATCGGGAAAGCTGACTTATACCGGATTCAAAGTGCCAAACGAATCGCCGGTTTGCCTGCAGTTTCTGAAATAAAATTCAATTTATCGACTATGAAAAATCCGGAGGAACTGAATCGCTTCAGTGCTCCGGATTTTTGCTTTTCGTGAAACAAACTTTAATCATCAATCAAATAAATCAGACAACCAGCTTTTTTGTCGGTTATGCTTGTAATAATCGTTGTCGTAATGGGGCTTCTGTTGCGGATGATTTGATCCGTAATATGGGTTCTGGGCCCCGGGAGCAGAACGCTCGATGATTTTATCGAGTTCGCCACGGTCGAGCCAAACGCCGCGGCATTTCGGACAATAGTCAATTTCTATCCCCTGTTTCTCGGAGATAGCCAGTGTAACGTTGCAAATCGGACAATTCATAATCAGGATGTTTTAAGTGATTTTAATTGATTTTCTTTTTGAGGAAAAATAACTGACAGTACAACTGAAATAACAAGTATTCCGGTAATTGTGAGCAACGAAATGGTAATCGGAACCTTGAAAAGATCGACGATAGTCATCTTTACCCCAACAAATACCAGTATGGCCGACAATCCATATTTCAGCAGATGGAAGTATTTGGTTATTCCGGCCAGGGCAAAGTAAAGTGCACGCAAACCCAGAATAGCAAATACGTTGGATGTGAAAATGATAAAGGTATCCTTGGAAATAGCCAGGATCGCCGGAATTGAGTCAACGGCAAAAATAAGGTCGGTAAACTCAACAATCAGCAAAACAACAAAAAGTGGGGTTGCTACTGTTTTTGCGTTGATCCGGACAAAGAATTTCCCATCGTGCATTTGATCGGTCACGGGGAAAAACTTTTTGAATAGTCTCACCAGCGGATTCTTATCGGGAGCCACTTCCTCGTCTTTATGGAACAGCATCTTTATCCCTGTAAATATCAGGAATGCACCAAAAATGTATATGATCCAATGAAATTTACTGATTAAGGCTACTCCGGCAAAAATGAAAATGGCACGCATTACGAGGGCACCTATAATACCCCAGAAGAGTACTTTGTGCTGGTATTTGGGTTCGACATTGAAAAATGAAAACAGCATGATGAAGACAAACAGATTATCGACACTCAGCGATTTTTCGATGAGGTAACCAGTTAAAAACTCCAGAGCTTTCTCTTTGCCCATGTAAACGTATATCCCATAGTTAAAAATCAGGGCAAGCGAAATCCAGACCACACTCCAGATCAGGGCTTCCTTGATTTTAACTTCGTGCGATTTCCTGTGAAAAACCCCAAGGTCGAGTGCAAGTAAAAGGATAACAAAAGCAATAAATCCTATCCATATAGTGGAATCGATAACCATAGCTGTATTTTTAAAAAGCGTATTTAATTAGTACAAAACCGCCGATAAGCACGGCAGTAGCGCCCATAACGAGCGAATTGAAATATTTCTCGATAAACTGTTTTATACTCGGCCCAAATTTCCAGATCATCCAGGCGATCAGGAAAAAACGGGCTCCGCGACTAATGACTGATGCGATAAAAAACATCAGCAGGTTGATGTCGAAAACGCCTGCAGTAACTGTGAAAACTTTGTACGGAATGGGAGTGAAGCCAGCCGTAAAAATGATCCAGAAATCCCATTGATTAAAAAGTGCACGGATGTTTTCGAATAATGCTACCGTAAAGCCGGGAATATTGGTAAAAAAGAAGTTGGCAAAGGCAGTATATTCTCCTGAAGGAGACGTCCACATATAATACCCGAGCCCATAGCCAACAAATGCCCCTAGTACCGAACCAACCGTACAATAAAATGCGAATCTGAAAGATTTCATTTGACTTCCTAATGCCAGAGCGATGAGCAAAACATCAGGAGGAATCGGGAAAAATACAGATTCAACAAAGGCTAGTACAAACAGAGCAATTGCCCCATGTGGCGTTTCGGCCCAGCGCAACACCCAATCGTACATGTTTCGGAATAACTTCATTGATTTTTGATTTCTTGAAGACTTCAAAAGACGTATTAACCGATTGTAACTATCCAGCCAATAATTTTGATGATTAACGGAATAAACACTGCACTCGCTATTACAAGTATTGCCAAAGCCACTAGCCCGGTAACAACGAGGTAATGCCTCAATTGTTGGTTGTTTTGAAGCGATTCAAGAAAAAACTGCCATCTGTAATTTGAACTCGACTTGTTTCTTCCCAGTTGATAGTTAATGGTAATTGGTTGTTTATTATTTATTTTCATAGCATTTGATTTTAGAATACACGACTGTTGATTATCAGGATGTGTATAATTCGGCCGGGCCAAACCTTATGAAATGTTTGGTTGTCGGACTGATTTAATGATTTAAAAGCTGATAAATTTCCGGAACTGAAAAACGTTTTTCTCGTCCGGTTATGCTATGAAAATTGTGGCGGCTGCCAGTTCGAGTCGGTAAATTCAGATTCAATTGACTGATCGGATAAAGCTAATTTTTGACAAGCCTGATCAGCATATATTGAGAAATCGGACTGCAGAAAGATATGGTCGTCGTCAAATAAATCAAGGTCAGAAAAATTCTGTATTTCTTCTTCATTCTCCTGTGATGTTGTGATTTCGGTGGATTGAGGTTCGACTATTACATGCGAAACAACATCCAGCCCGACACCAATCAGAAGCATGGTCAAAAATAAAACCTGAAATAATATGTTTTTCCGACTTTTCATTATTTACAAAAGTACAAGTAAAACAGCGGATTCAGCAAAAGGGTTGTTAAGATTAGTTAAAACTTATCTTAATTTTTTTATCCCCTGATCAACCGGATAAATTCTTCGCGGGTGGCTACGCGTTCGAATGCCCCGGTGAAATCGGATGTTGTGGTTATGGAATGTTGTTTTTGTACTCCACGCATTTGCATGCACAGGTGCTGGGCTTCAATCACCACGGCCACTCCAAGCGGATTAAGTGTATTTTGAATACATTCTTTAATCTGTGTGGTCAACCGTTCCTGTACCTGTAACCGGCGGGCATATGCATCAACCACACGGGCAATTTTGCTCAGACCAGTAATATAACCATTGGGAATATATCCGATGTGAGCTTTCCCGATAAACGGAAGCATATGGTGCTCGCACATCGAGTAAATTTCGATGTCTTTCACAATCACCATTTGACGGTATTCTTCCTTAAACATCGCCGATCTCAGAATTTCCTCCGGATTTTGCTCATAGCCCTGAAGCAAAAACTGCATTGATTTGGCAACCCGGTGTGGGGTGCGACTTAAGCCTTCCCGGTTGGGATCTTCACCAAGTAATTCGATGATTTTTTTGTAATGTTCGCCAAGCTTGGTGGTCGTTTCCGAATCGAATTGTTCTATCTTCCGGTATGTGCCGTCTTTTCCGTTTAATGTAAATTCCATTTTTATTCCTTTCTGCAAAAATTTAAACAGCAACGCAACCACAAAGGTAGTAAGTTCAGTCTTAATGGTGTTTTACGCGACGAATTTTGTTTGAAATCGGCAGCAAATCAATTAAACTTTAACTGAAGATGAAATCCTGTGGAATATTCTGTGTATAGGTTATCGTAATTTTCTATTTTTGCACCGGTTATTTAAGTCGTACGAGCCAATTGAGCCGTTTCCCGAAACTACCTTCAGGTTAAAATTGCAGGGCGATGATTTGGTTTGATCGGTTGAAATTAAGTTAAATTTTTTTTTGTATGGCGTACAATATATTCTTATAGCCTAAGTTTATATTTACGAAAACAATGTCTCGGAAATCGACTAACATTAATGAATTGTATTTATGATTGTAGTTACCGGAGCAGCTGGTTTTATTGGAAGTTATATTGTTGGAAAGCTCAATAGGGAAGGTTTTAAAGACGTTGTTTTAGTCGACAAATACGACGATCCGCTTAAGTTTCAGAATTATCAGACCAAGACTTATTCAGAAATGGTCGATCGTGATGATTTTTTTGAATGGTTGGCTGCTAACGAGAAGTTTGTTCAAATCATTATTCACATGGGAGCTCGTACCGATACCGTTGGTCAGGAGCCCGAAATCTACCAAAAACTTAATTTAGACTATTCGCAGAAAATCTGGAAAGCCTGTATTCAGTACGGATTGCCATTGATTTATGCATCTTCGGCATCGACCTATGGCGATGGAAGTTTGGGATTTGATGACGAAGAATCGCTTATTTCTCAGCTGAGACCTTTGAATTTGTATGCTCAGTCGAAGCACGATTTTGATTGTTGGGCTCTTGAACAAAAAGAGCAGCCTTATTTTTGGGCAGGACTGAAATTTTTCAATGTATTTGGCCCGAATGAATACCACAAGGAACGCATGGCTTCGGTTATTCTTCAGGCGTTTTACACCATAAACGAGAAAGGGCGTATGGATTTATTCCGTTCGCACCATCCGGTAATAAAAGATGGAGAACAGGCCCGTGATTTTATTTATGTTGAAGATATTGCCAAAGTGATTTTGTTCTTCATGAATAACCGTCAAAACTCCGGAATTTATAACGTGGGAACGGGCGAAGCACGAACTTATCTCAGCCTGACGAAAGCCGTTTTTAAATCGATGAAAAAGGCTGAAAATATTGGATTTGTTGATACACCTGCCGACTTACGCGGAAAATACCAGTATTACACCTGTGCCAATATTCAAAAGTTGCGCAGTGTGGGGTATTCCGAGTCGTTTTGCTCGCTTGAGGATGGTATCGAAGATTACGTTACCAATTACCTGATCCCAGGAAACCGGTATTAATTTCCCCTTTTTTTATCGTGTAAAAACCCACTCATTTTCTCCTGAAAGCTGATTATTGAAGTAGTATCCTTCCGAATCAAAAGCTTTAAATTCTTCGGGATCGGTGATGTTGTTTTCGATGATAAACCGGCTCATCAATCCGCGGGCACGTTTGGCAAAAAACGACACCATCTGGTACTT
>JAJZSZ010000078.1 GCA_021849365.1 Bacteroidota bacterium
CAGAATCAACTTTTTTACTGAATTCCTTGAAAACATTGTAGTCGTTGGTGCGGGTAGCCCACTGCAGCAAACCAATGGTTTCAGGGTTCCAGGCGTGGTGTTCGCCGTATTTCCGGTAATGGTAAGTTCCGGCCGATTCAAAACTATTATTGATGAGGTGTTTCTTTTTACCAAAAGCTTCCTTGTGGAAAAGTAACGACTCCTGACAAATTTCCTCGAAACCGATTCCGCCGAATTTAGATGCCGTTCCGGTGAAATATTTGGTAATAATTTCGTCGGAAATGCCCAATGCTTCGAACAACTGGCAGCCATGATAACTGCGCAGGGTTGAGATACCCATCTTCGACAGGATCTTCAGCAAACCTTTGTTGATCGACTTGATATAGTTATAACGGGCTTTCGAATATTCCATGCTGATTTCGCCACTCTTCACCATGTCGTTGATGGCGGCAAATGCCAGGTACGGATTTACCGAACTTGCACCAAACCCGAACAACATCGCGAAATGCGATACTTCACGGGCTTCGGCTGTTTCAACAATGATACCGATCTGCATCCTCTTCTGAGTCTGGATCAGGTGATGATGAACAGCTGCCACTGCCAATAGCGATGGAATTGGAGCAAATTCTTCCGAAATCTGACGGTCGGAAAGAATGATGAAATTCTTATGGTCGTCAACTGCCTGTTCGGCCAGTTTAAGCAAGTTATCGAATGCTCTTTTAAACCCTTCAACACCCTCTTTTACAGGGAAAACCATTGGAATAGTGACATGCGAGAATTGCTCATGTTTAAAATCCTTGATTTTGCCTAAGTCTGTATTGGTAATAATCGGATCGTCGAATTTGATCAGTTTGGCGTGTACTGGTGATTCGTCGAGGATATTGGAATGAAGAGAACCAATATAGTTAGTCAGCGACATAACCAAACCTTCGCGGATCGAGTCGATTGGCGGGTTGGTTACCTGCGCGAACACCTGGCGGAAATAATTGAAGAAACGCTGCGGCTTTTCTGAGAAACAGGCCAGCGGAGTATCGTTACCCATCGAGCTGGTTGGTTCGTCGCCAGTAACAGCCATGGGTTTCAAAATCATTTCCATATCTTCTTTCGAATAGCCAAACACTTTCGAATAGGTAGAGAACTGATCGCCCATTGAAGAAGAAACACGTTGTTTCACCTCAATGTCCTGCATTTGAAGTCGGTTTTCTCTCAACCAGTTTCCGTATGGATTGCGCGAACTTAATTGTGCCTTTACTTCTTTATCCGGAATGATGATTCCAAGTTTGGTGTCAACCAAAAGGATTTTTCCCGGGCGCAAACGGCCTTTTTCTTTTACTTCCTCCGGAGCAAAAACCTGAACTCCTACTTCGGAACCCATCACGATCATGTCGTTTTTGGTAATTACGAAACGCGACGGACGCAATCCGTTACGGTCGAGTGTTCCGCCGATGTAGCGGCCATCCGAAAATACCATCGATGCCGGACCGTCCCATGGTTCCATAATTGTTGAATGATATTCGTAGAATGCCTTCAGACTTTCAGGAATTGGGTTTTTCTCGTTAAATGATTCCGGAATCATCATACACAACACATGTGGAACTGAACGTCCGGCCATGTGAAGGAATTCCAGTGTATTATCGAATGAAGCTGAGTCGGATTTGTTGGGTTCGATTACAGGGAAAAGTTTCTGCAGATCGTCTCCAAAAATTTCTGATTTCAGGAGCGATTCGCGGGCCGACATCCACATACGGTTACCTTTAACAGTGTTGATTTCACCATTATGGGCAATCATTCGGAATGGTTGAGCCAAGTCCCAGGTTGGGAATGTATTGGTACTGAAACGCGAATGCACCAGGGCAATGGCACTGGTAAACTTCGGATGAGCAAGGTCTTTAAAGTACTCGCGCAGCTGTCCCGAAGTAAGCATACCTTTATAAATAATGGTTTTTGTCGATAAACTCGGAACATAAAATGCCTGACGGAATTTCAGTTTCGATTCACGAATTTCTTTCTCGGCCTGTTTACGTACCAGATATAATTTCTGCTCCAAAACTTCCTGCTCCAGATCGGCTTTAATAAAAACCTGACGGATATAAGGTTCGGTTAATTTGGCAATTTCTCCGGGGGCAGAGCTGTCAACAGCAACATCGCGATATTCAATCAACGTAAGTCCTTCGTGAGCAATGTACTTGGTCAAAACCTCCTGACACAAAGCAGCTTCCTTTCTGTCTTGTGGCAAAAAGATCAAACCTGTTCCAAATTTACCCGAAGCGGGGATATCCACCTTCAACACCTCCTTGATGTACTGATCGGGTATCTGCATTAAGATACCGGCCCCATCTCCCGTTTTATTATCGGCACTGGTGGCACCACGATGTTCCATATTTTCAAGAACCTGTAACCCTCTCTCGATAATGTCGTGCGATTTCTGGCCTTTGATGTGGGCCACAAAACCGATTCCGCAGTTATCGTGCTCATTGGCTGGATCGTACAACCCTTGCGCTTTTGGCAATCCTAAACTCATCATTTCTATTTTTAAATATTTTGTTCTTGCAAAAGTTTCCAGATTGACCTTTAATAAATCATTCTGTGCAATTCGATTCGCAAAAAGTGAAAAATTATAAGCAAATCAATCTTTTTTCTTACGAACTGAAAGCGAAAGTAGTTATTTTTATACAAAAGTCCAATCAAAGATTCGAGTCGACCGGTGAATTAGCTGCCTGCGAAATATAAAAGTCACACAATCAACTTAGCAAAACACACAAAATCAGACACTTGACAATTTATAACAAACAGCCCGCCACGACCTTCTGAATCTAAAAGATAACGATTAATTAACAGATGGTATTTCCAGCAAAAAACCGGTTTTAAACTCAAAAAGTTACAATTTATTACTGATTTGAGTTCAATAAGTTCGAAAAAGCAGCTTCAATTTGATCAAATTCATAACTTTCGACAACAGCAAGCATCTTTTCTGCGATTTCGTCGAGACACAAATTGCCAATACTTCCGGCATGTGTATGATTAACCTCACGCGTAGGTTCGTAAGTTCCGGCATTGATCTGGCCACCCACCTGTTTATAGGCATCGCGGAAAGGCACACCCTGCATCACCAGCTTATTCACATCTTCAACGCTGTACGCATATTTGTACCGATCGTCTGCCATAATATTGGTATTTACGGTCATGTGATCGATAGCAAAGCCGGCAATGGCAATACAATCAGCCAGTTCTCCAAAAGCAGGAAGGAATACTTCTTTTAAGATTTGCAGATCGCGGAAATAACCGCTGGGCAGGTTATTGGTCATCAGGCTGATTTGATAAGGAATGGCCTGTAATTTATTGCAATGCGAGCGAACGAGCTCGAAAACATCCGGGTTTTTCTTGTGCGGCATAATGCTCGAACCAGTTGTGAGCTCATCGGGAAGTGATACAAAACCGAAATTCTGACTCATGAACAAACACACATCGAAAGCAAATTTCGAAATGGTTGCTGCAATCGACGCCAGTGCAAAAGCCACTGTTTTTTCCATCTTTCCACGACCCATCTGGGCATAAACTACATTATAATTCATCGAGCTAAACCCAAGTAAATTGGTAGTCATGTGGCGGTCAAGGGGAAATGAGGAACCATATCCGGCAGCAGATCCAAGCGGATTCTGATTTGTAATCTGATAAGCGGCTTTCAGCAAAATCAAATCGTCGACCAGACTTTCGGCATAAGCACTGAACCAAAGGCCAAACGAAGATGGCATGGCTACCTGCAAATGCGTATAGCCGGGCATCAAATATTGTTGATTCATTAGCGCTTTGGTCAAAAGCTTATCGAACAAACCACAAACCGACATAACCAGATCCTGAATTTCGGAACGGGTAAACAGCTTCAGGTCGAGCAAAACCTGGTCGTTACGCGAACGGCCGCTGTGGATTTTTTTACCGGTATCGCCCAATTTACGGGTAAGCATCAGTTCAACCTGCGAATGAACATCCTCAACTCCTTCTTCAATCTGAAAATCGCCCTTCTCTATGATTTGGTAAATATTTATCAGTTCGGCTTGAAGTTCGGCAAACTCAGCATTGGTGAGCAAATTTATGGTTGTCAACATCTTGGCGTGTGCTATCGATCCCAAAACATCGAATTTGGCCAGATATAAATCCATTTCACGGTCTTTTCCAACTGTAAAATTCTCGATCAGTGAGTTTACCGAAGTTCCTTTATCCCAAAGTTTCATTTGTATAAATTTTTGTTTGTTGTCATTTAATTGCTTAGTAACATTTTCTTTTCGTCAAAATTCCCAACAAAATGGGATTGGCTGAAGAGAAATCCGCTAAGCAAACAGCCACTTATACATTTTCAGTTTGCGCAGACAATGGCGCACGTGGCTATTTCATAATAAATCAGTTTTAAAGTTTCAAAGATAAATCAAATTAAGGGTTTATAAATTTCAGCAGGTTATTTATTCAAATCACCCCCTATTCTTAATACAGGTTTTATATAAATTCAAAATTGGCTCCAATTACGGATTGAGAATAATTAACCTTCGTAAAAAGCATTTCAATACCCAAATTTTAGTAATATTGAGACCCTGAAAATAATTCTGAAATACCTTTAACCGTGAGCACCACCGAGCATTCAAATCTTATCGGATTTGACAATGAAAAATACCTTCAGGAACAAACTGCTGCTATTCTAGAGAGGGTTAGCCGTTTTAATGATAAACTTTATATCGAATTTGGAGGCAAAATTTTGTACGATTACCATGCCGCCAGGGTACTGCCCGGATTTGATCCGAATGTTAAAATGCGGCTTTTGCAATTACTAAAGGATAAAATCGATGTAATCCTATGCATTCATGCGGGCGACATTGAACGAAATAAAATCAGGGCCGATTTTGGAATTACCTACGACGTGGATGCTCTAAAAACTATCGACGATTTTAGGGAATGGGGAATAAATATCACGGCAGTGGTTATCACCCGTTACCAGAACCAGCCGGGAGCAACTGCTTTTAAAAACAAGCTTGAACTAAGAGGCGTAAAAGTTTACCTGCACTACCCCACCAAAGGATATCCTACCGATGTTGACCTGATTGTAAGCGACGAAGGATACGGGGCAAACGAATACATTGCAACCACCAAACCCATTGTAATTGTCACCGGGCCCGGACCAGGCAGCGGAAAACTGGGCACCTGCCTCTGCAACCTGTATCACGAATATAAAAAAGGCTACAAAGCCGGGTATGCCAAATTCGAAACATTTCCGATCTGGGACCTTCCGCTCGACCACAAGGTAAATATTGCCTATGAAGCGGCCACTGCTGATTTGAGAGATGAAAATCTGATCGACATTCATCATTGGAATGCCTATAACATCGAAACCGTAAACTATAATCGCGACATTGAAGCATTCCATTTGCTGAAGCGGATTCTGGAGAAAATTACCAGAGGCGAATCGATGTACCAGTCACCAACCGATATGGGTGTGAATCGCGCCAGTGCAGGTATTGTTGACGATGATATTATATCTGAAGCTGCCCACCAGGAAGTTATTCGGCGATACTTCAAGTGTGCTGTTGAATATGCCATGGGTGTAACTGAAAAAGATACGCTTGACCGGGCAATCGAGATTATGGATAAAATTGGTGCGAAGGAAGAACAACGGAAAGTGGTGCTACCCGCCCGCGAGGCTGCACAGGAAGCTGAAGCATGTGGCAAAGGCAATGCCGGTGTATTTTGCGGATCGGCAATTCAGCTGCACGACGGAACCATTATTACCGGGAAAAACTCGCCACTACTGCATGCATCGTCGAGCCTAATATTAAATGCCACCAAGCATCTGGCCGGATTGCCCGATAACCTTTATCTGTTGCCCAAAAGCATTATCGATTCGGTGACACACCTGAAAAAAGATATCCTGAACGGTAAAATGGTCAGCCTCGATGTTGAAGAAACGCTGATTGTACTCGCAATAAGCGCATTATCGAACCCTGCCGCGCAAATGGCTCTCGAAAACTTAAAAGGATTGCGTGGCTGCGAGGTACATTCAACGCATATTCCAACTCCAGGAGACGAAGCTGGTTTCCGGAAGTTAAAAGTCAATCTGACCTGCGATCCCGAGTTCTCGAGTAAACGACTTTTTATAAGCGAATAGATCCTGTGGTTAATGATTCACAGAATCAACAATACAAAAAAGCATCGTTCTTCAGTAAGGGGCGGTGCTTTTACTTCATTAAAGATCAAGCAAAACGGACGTCAACTCACCCATCTCCTTGATTTTCTGCCACAATTTCGACCTAATCACCGGGGAATTTGCATGAAATTCATACTTCTAGCCAGATATTTTTATGACAAAACATAAGTATGTTATCAAAAAATATGATTAATTTTAGAAAACTTATATCAATATTCAAATGAAATCATTTGTATCTTCTTTCGGGATATTTATATGCATCTGTACTTCTTACCTATTTTTATTTACTACCAATTCATGCAAAAAAGATGAGAATGATTTAATCCCCAAAGAATATCCAATCAAAAACTATTCGCCCGATGTTCATTTTGAAATTACTGGGCGAATGATGGAAGGAAAATATATAACCTCCCTCGAAATGGATGATAAAGGAAATACTTGGATTGCCTCGGGTAAAGATCTCTATCATTACAAAAATGAAACATTAAAAGAATCATATACTATTGATTTTCAAATTATTGAACTTTCAATTGCCGGGGATGAATCATTGTGGATTGGCACCAAAGATGGTGGACTCGGACATCTTTCAGAAAGAAAATTTACATGGTTTACCAAAGCAAATTCGAACCTGCCAAGAGATTATATTAGCAATGTTTTGGTTGGTTTAGACGGAAGAGTTTGGTTTTCGAGTTGCCAGGCTAACGCAGGAGGATTAATGGTTTATGATGGAAAAGAATTCAAATTATTTAATCCTGACAATTCAATTCTAAATCAATATGTAATTGATGATATTTGTATTGACCAAGAAGGAGCCATATATGTTGTTACACAAACATACGTTACCAAATCAAGCGTTTTCCGCTATTTAAATAATGAATGGGAGTGTCTGGGAAACAAAAATGGCACATTTTACTGGGTAAATGGATTTAATGTTGGCCCATCTGGAACTATGTATTTAATTGAGGATTTTACGCTGTCATCCGCTTCAGGAAACATAAATAAAGTTTACACATATTCTGATAGTGGCTGGAAAATACTCAATACAGATTTCATTGATCAAAAAAAACTGTGTGTTTATACAGCAAAAGCCGACATGAGAAATTATTGCTGGCTAACCAGCCGCGTCGTGAGCAAAACCGGTTATTTCCTGTATGTTTTTAACGGAGAAAAATGGATAAGTTCCCCCGAAGGAATTTTACCGGAAGATGAAATCCGTGTAATTAAAGTTGACTACGATAACAACATTTGGATCGGTACTGCCCACAATGGCATTTTTGTCTTGAAGCAGTAATCTTAATCATTCCCTTTTGTTGTGAAAAAATATAAGCACCGTTCTTTTAAACGAAAACGGTGCTTCTTTTTTGCTTCATAGAAGATCAGGCAAAACGCGCGGCAACTCTCCCACCTCCTTCATCTACAGCCACAACCTCGATATGATCGTCAGGTTTGATGAGAGTTTCAAATACAAATGGCTTGCTTTTCAATGTTTGTGGCTTGTGGATAGTTTCGCCAACCTTTTTACCATTAACCAAAATTTCGTATGTTTTGATTGGAGAATCTCCGGCCAAAGCGGTGTCCCAAAGAAGTTTATTTCCATCTTTCCTAAGGTTTCCGGGAGCAGTCAGACCAACTTTTTCAATCTGAAAATAATTCGAATTGGGTTTCACCTTGCCAGCCTGTTCTTCTATTCGTCTCCGTTCACTCTCGGGCATTCCATTTGGTTTGATCTGGGCCCCATAAAAATTCTGGACCAACTGGCATTTCATCGGATCGTCATCAATCTGGCCAATACCAATTATCGCCGTATGAATTCCGGGAGTTGTGAGCGAATACTCGATGAGCGGTCGACTGGGTAATTCGGGTGTTCCCACTTTACGAAATACATCAGCCGAATCGCGCGACCAACGAGGTTCTTTGTGGTACATGGCCGCATCGGCAAATACTTTCATAGCAATAATGCCCATTCCTTTGGCCGCTGCCACCGGAATCACATTGTGCTGCATGTTGTACCTGGTTTTGTCGTTGGCATTGATGGCAATCAGCATTCCTTCCAAAATACCATATTCGTCGCGCTGAATCATATCAACCATTGCCGGAGGATTGGCATGACCCGAAAACCCGATGTGTTTGATCAGTTTTTCTTTTTTCGGATTCATTCCTGTAAGGTTTGTGCCATCACGGTAATCACGCAGAGCAACCAAAGCCCCAAAATTCCCTTTAGGATCGAGCGGAGTTTCCAGTCCTTCATAAAGTACATCAACCTCTTCCATCGTATTCAGAGTGTGAATCAGAATCATATCCAGGTAAGCCCCTTCAGGATATCCTCCCTTGTTATCACCAAAAATCTGTGTGAGCGAACGTTTCAGGTCATCAACAGCACATTTCACTTCGGGCATTCCGTTCGACCAATTATTCACATTTTTCCTTTCAGGCCAGCCGGGCTTTCCCCACCGCATACAGGTTTTACTCGTTAGCCATATCGATTTCCGGAGTTTTTCATCGTACTTGGCCTCTCCCGGAATCAGGTTTAATATTTTAAATGCTTTGTTGAAATTTAGCTGACTGGGACCATATAGGTTAGAGGTATCGAAATAGTTAATTCCCAATTTAAACGCTTTCAGAATAATAGGAACGGGATCAACATCTGAAGGCGTCCATTGTAACGATGCCTGACCGCCAAGGCCAAGTGTCGTGACCTCAAAATCAAAATTTCCAAACTTTCGTTTAATAGGCGACGGCATTTTGACAGAACTGAACCCATCGAGCGAAAGCATTGAAATACCTGCAGTTGTTGTTGCTGAAAATTTAATAAAACTACGACGCGATAACGGATAATTCTTTGTTGCGGTCATGACAAAAGGTTTAAGGTTGGTTAAAATTAATGAATTTAGACAAAGAAGGCAATTTCAGACAACCTAAATCAGATTGAACGGATGAACAAATTCGAGTCTCATTTTTTATAAATAAACAAACATGTAAGCTATGGAAACAAAGGAAAAAACAATTATTACAGTGGAAACTACTGTAAATGCCCCGGTTGATCAAGTTTGGAAACTCTGGACATTACCCGAACATATTACCCAATGGAACAATGCCTCCGACGATTGGCACACTCCACATGCTGAAAACGATATGCAGATTGGCGGTGGTTTTCTTTGCCGAATGGAAGCCAAAGATGGTAGTTTTGGCTTCGACTTCTCGGGCAAGTACCTCGAAATAAAAGAAAATGAATTGATTGTGTATGTGATTGATGACGGACGAAAAGTTCACATCAGCTTTGAAGCGGAGGGAAACGCGACTTCAATCATCGAAAGCTTTGAAGCGGAGGGAGTAAACTCGCTGGAACTTCAAAAAAGCGGGTGGCAATCCATACTGGATAACTTTAAAAAATATGCCGAATCAAAAATCTAGAGGTTTGATCCGGCATATTTCATTTTGCAGTGGCAGTAACTTTATTTGCAGTTGAGGTCAATCATCTCCTGAATGGCCTTGTTGCAAACCGGGCAAAAAACATCGATGGTATGCAGGTTGTTCATCAGGCAGTTGATCCAGGGGCGATAAACGCCTTTCGATACATACCCGCCACCTTCATAAACGCCCAGTTTTTGCTGATTTTCAGGTTTGGAAGGTGTCGGTACACTTGTACCGGCAGGTAGCATTGACTTCCATTTCCGGTTAAAATCAACCAAAGTCGTCAGATTCGGTTCCCAGGGTTCAACATTTGTCGGGTAAAAATCAGAATATTCAACGCCACCGACATATTCGTCGCCAAGGCCGGCAAACAGGTGTCCAAATTCGTGGATGTAAATTTTACCGGTTTCATCGGGATGATGGGCTGCACTGATTCCGTAAAAGTTATAAATGGCACCTCCACCATATTTTTCGGTATTGGCCAAAATGTAAATATAATCGTAAGGAGCATTACCGGCCACATTCCTAACTTCCTGAAAATCCTTAATCATCAGGTAACGCTCCGAATCGAAGGTATAATACGAACCGTTCAACCGGGTTTTGTTCCATACATTATCGCCAGGGACATCAGGTCCTTCCTGGCTCGAAGCTGCCCAGACCCCACGAATATTGAATTTATCCTTATTTTCGGAGTAAGGTGAATAACGTAAAAACTCCTCTGCAAACTTTTTACAATCTGCCTTAAATAACTCTTTCTGATCTTCGGTATAACCTTCGGGCAACAAAACGATATCAACCTTTTTGTTCGGATTTCCTGAACGAACAATGTCAAAAACAGGTAATTTTTCGCGTTCCTTTTTAATGAAATAGCTTTTTGGATCAACCTGATATTCAAACTGTTTCTGCCATTCGCCCTTTTTATCTCTGGTTAAAATCGAAACAGCTACCTTTTCACGCGGAAATGGCATAACAACAGATTCGGGATAACAACAATCAGTTGTGCGGGCCTCACTGGTTGTTTGCCACTCGTCGAATAAGGTACAATAGCCTTTCGAATAAACTAAATCGTTCGAGGCCGTACGAACTTCAAGCAAATGCGTTCCATATCCGGTGGCATCAATCAGGTTTGTTTCCGAACCAGCCCAAAAAGGTTCCTGAATCAGTTCATCAAAAAAATACTTTTCAGTAACCGAATTGCCGCAATGATAATAGTCGAGACGTAAAGTTTTTTCATCGAAATACTTATCAAACTGGGCAATCGACTTTTGTGCAACAAAAAGCACCAGGAATAAAAGGAGAGAATAACGCATAGAATTAGTTTATAATTATTGATTATAACCCCGAACAGGTTTTCAAATATAGAAGTTTATAATTATCGTCAAAATGAAATAGAACAGGTTTAATTCGGCTCTTCACATTTTTCAAATTCCGCAATAGTCATTGAAATTTTATTATTTTTGAGACCCTCTCAACCATTACACATGTTCAAGAATAAAAAAGTGATCAAAAACCTGAAACTTATTTTACTCTTAGGAATTGTTCTGTTTACAACTCAGTCCTGGGGCATCGGGCCTTACCATCCCCAACTTGCCAATCCGGTGCTTGAACCCTGGCGCTGGACCGATTTTCCGGAATATGACACTATTCGTATTTCGTGTGTGGCCAGAGGACAAGACAAAGGAATGTGGATGGGAATCGGAAACAAAGCTGTTTACTACGACGGGTACAAAACCGTACAATTTATCCCCGACAGCTCCTCGATTGAATCGATGATTTTCGAAAAGAATAATAACCTTTTACTCACAACTTCAAAAGGAGTGTTCCGATATAAAGAAGGTGAATTCAGGAAGATACTCGATTTTAAATTTAACTCGCAGCGAAATTTTGTTACTGATTTGAACGGCGATGTTTGGATTGGCTGCGATTTTGGGTTACTTAAAATTACCCCAAAAGCTACCTACTGTCTCAATCCTGAAGGTTATTTCGAAATAAATGAAAGCGGTGCTGTACTGAATATTCTCAAACTTGAAAAAGGCAACGACTACAGGCTAAGTTCGGTTAAAGAAGCAAAATTCCAGGTTTACAGCCTGTCAATAAACCGGGCTCAGCGACTTTGGATGACTATTGAGAGTTCCGACAAAAATCTGGGAACGATCGACCTCACCAAACTTCCACACAATTCGCCCGGATGGAAATTTGTAAAAATGCCTACCCTGTCAACCGGCGATGTAACAGCCATTTACGAACACAAAAATTCGCTTTGGATAACCAGCGGAAACCCAAATATCGCGCTTTTGCAATACCTTATTCCGGAAGAAAAATGGAAAAGCATAAACCTTAAATTGTATGGCGGCGACAATGTAAAAACTACTGTTGCAGAGACATCGGACGGGAACCTTTGGATTGGAGGACACAGCAAACTTTATTCGCTCACTTCGTCGGGATGGAAAGTTTATCAGTATCCCGAAGTGGCTCTTCCGCTTTCGTACATCGAGATTTACATCGATGCCCAGGATAACATGTTTATTTATGGAAGTAACGGCAGCCTGATGAAGATTGACTTATCGACAAAAACCTTCGGAACCTTTCTCGGCCTTAATTTTTGCTGTAATACACCCGATGGCAAGTACTGGTTTACTACCAATAAAGGCGAAGTTGTGGCTTGCGATCCCTCGATGCAAAACTTTGAAAAATTCACGACCAGCGATGGCCTTATGGATATGGCCATGAGTATACATTATTCGCCAAACAGCGGATTATGGGCTGCAGGGAGCCATAACCAGGAAGCAGCTGTTGCCCGCTATATCAACAGTCGTTGGGTTCGTACAACTTTTCCTGATCTCTACCTCGGTATTGCATACGACGGAGTTTGTGAACTGGGTGATTCGGCCGTTGCATTTCCGGTGAATGGAGTTCTGGAACTCGACAATACCATTTTTAAAGGCGGATTTGTTGCCTATAATTACAAACGATCCATGTGGCAAAGTTTTACAAGCAATAAAGTGCCACAACGAATTCCATCACTCGGACAAACATCCAACGGAAACCTATGGTTCTCAGGAGGCACATTTATCATGTTCGATGGAAAGAAAAGCCACCAGGTTGAGCTGCCGGCCAAATCGTTAAGCTGGACCGACGACATCGGGATTACTCCATCAGATCATATCTGGGTAGCCCAGGGAGGAACTGGTCTGTTCTACAACGACGGTAAAAAATGGAGCAGATTCACTACATTCAATGGACTGGCCAGCAACATGGTAACCAACATTTATGTCGAAAGCGACAGTTCGGTTTACGTGGCTTCGGATAAAGGTATTTCGTTTTTCGACGGGAAACAGTTTATTCCGCAGATTATTCATCCCGATTTAAGTATTCAGCGCGAAAGAGGGTTTCTGCAAAAGTCAACCGACGGAACACTCTGGATTAACCAGGCCACGCGCGAGTGGTATTTGTACGATTTCAAGAATACCGAAAGTCCCGAAAGTTTTAAAACCACCTTTTACCGCAAAGAAAACAATCCGCCCAAAACAAATATTTCATTCTCCGACCGTGAAATCTCATCATCGGGAAATGTGATTATAACCTATACCGGAATCGACTTCTGGAACCAGACTTCCGCCGGGAAAATTCAATTTTCATACCGGCTGAACGACAAACAATGGTCGCCATTCTCAACCGAAAAATCGAGCGTATTTCTTGACCTCGATCCCGGCAACTATGTCCTGGACGTTCGGGCACGCGATCTCGACAACAACATTGAGCCCAACCCGGCACGCATTTCGTTTACAGTGTTGCGCCCGGTCTATATGCGGGCATGGTTCATCCTCACCATTATGACTTTCCTAGGCATTATTGCCTGGCTGTTAATCAGGCTGTATGCCCGCAACAAACAAATTCATGAACTCGACCAGTTAAAACTGAGGCTTTTCACCGATATTTCGCACGAACTTAAAACTCCACTTACCCTGATTTCATTGCCTCTGCAAAAACTGATTGATAAGGCTAAGAAACGGAATGAGTCGGAAAGCCATCTCGAACTGATTTACAACAACGTTCAACGCCTCAATAACTTGGTTAACCAGGTTGTCGATTTCAGGCGGATTGAAGCCGGTAAAATTCAACTCGAGATTAGCCCGGGCGACCTCGTTCAGCAACTTCGTAACATAACCAACTACTACTCGCCACTGGCTCACGAAAAGAATATCAGGTTTAACTTCGAATGTAACATCAAGGAATTGTGGGTAAAATACGACGCCGATAAGCTCGAAAAGATTGTGGTAAACCTGCTTTCGAACGCATTCAAATACACTCCTGAAAACGAAAAAGTTGAACTGATTGCAAGAATTGATCAGCCGGGCGACAAGCTTCAGCTGTGGGTAAACGACTCAGGTCCGGGCATTCCAAAGGATATGCAGCAAAACATTTTCGACCGTTTTTACCGCCTGAAAAACGAAAAATTCACCCGCATTCCGGGAAGTGGCATTGGCCTGTCGCTGGTGAAAGAGCTGGTCAACCTTCATCAGGGAACCATTGAGGTGATCAGCGATGGCATTCATGGCACCAGTTTTTACGTGGTCTTACCTTTGGTACCTGCCGAAAAAACGACCGAGCAAACCAACAAGGAAAAGACGGATATCAATCTTTCGAAGTTAAACTGGGGTGAAAAAGCATCGCTCCTGCTTATTGAAGACGAAGAGCCAATGCTTCGGTTTATCTCCGACGAAATGAAGAACTACTTCTCAGTAAAAGGAGTTAGTTCAGTTGAAAAAGCGTTTGAACTTCTTAAAACTGAAATGTTTGATTTGGTGATCTCGGACGTTATGTTGCCTGGGATAACAGGAATGGAATTCTGTAAGATGCTGAAATTCGACCCGGCAACCAGCCATTTGCCGGTTATTTTGCTCACTGCCCGCGACTCGGAAGAAGACATCGTTGAGGGTTTAAGTATTGGTGCCGACGATTACATCACCAAGCCATTCCGCATGAATGAGCTGATTGTACGCTGTTTTAACCTGGTGGAAAACCGCCGGAGAATGAAAGACCGCTTTGCCGATCAGGAAGAGCTTGAAGTGACCACTTTCGTTCAAAATCCAGCCGATCATG
>JAJZSZ010000514.1 GCA_021849365.1 Bacteroidota bacterium
TTGCTGATAGCGGTAGCCCAAGCAACTACAGTTTGATCTCCTGCATCTTCGAGTACAGTTTGTTCTGCGCCTGCAGTAAATGAAGGCACATCGTTAACAGCAGTCACGTTGATTGTAAATGTATTAGTAGACTGATCCAAGTCCACACCACCGTTGGCGGTTCCGCCGTCGTCCTGCACCTGGAAGGTAAAGGTTGTGTAAGGAGTTCCGTTAGCATTGGCAGCAGGTGCGAATACAAGAGTAGGAATGTTTGCAAGCAGAACCATATCACCGGCAGCTACAGGATTTCCGCTGAGTTTAAGTGTACCGGCAGCAGGCAGGGTTGTGATCTTCACAGCCAGCAATGTGTTTGCCGGAGCATCGTTAGGATCGGTGAACCCGAAGTCGGCAGCAGCAAAGGTATAGGTTCCGTCTTCAAGGATGGTTTTTGAATTGTCAGCGCCAGCCGGAGCGTTGTTGACTTCATTGACAGTAATTTGTATTTCCTCTTCATCTGTAGCAATACCATCCGAAACAATCACTTTAACTCTATATATATTAGGTCCCTGAACTTCAGTTGGTGTCCAAGAGAAAGTGCCGGTTGATCCGCCAATAGCAGCGCCAGTAGGGTAATTCCCGGAAGCAGGATTTGCGAGGCTATAGGTTAATGTTTGAGGAGGAGATTGTGCATCTGTAGCAGCTACTGTAAAAGTTAGTTCATTTAATTCGTTAACCGTTTTATTTCCTATTGTTGATAAAATAGGAGCGGTATTTGCTATAGTGGTAAAGGTAATTGATTTGTTTGTAGACTGTAATGCAGTGCTACCTGAACCACTACCGGCAAAACTAGCATTTAGCGTTGCTACGCCAGCAGGAATGGTTAGCGTTGTTGTTGCATAACCATCTGTTCCTGTACTACCACTTCCGGATGAAGAGCCCAAAGTGAAATTAATCGTAGCTCCATCAATTGGATCATTAGAACCAGTCTGTTTCTGAAGTCTTGCTGTAATATTAATACTAGTTCCTACTATTCCACTATTAGGACCAAGATTAACAATTTCAGTGTTTATTGCATCGGTAAAGAATATTTCAAAAGTGAACCCTGAGGGAGAATCAGCATAAAGCAGGAGTTTAGCCCCCAATTCATATTCTGAAACTTTCCATTCAGTTTTAAAATCACCATTTTCATCAGCTTTGACTGTCCAACTCTGATGTGGATCATATTCGCCGTGGTCAGGAATAGGGGTACTGTAGTGTTGCACGATTAGTGTAACAACTTCATTAGGCGCCCAATCTGAACCCGTTATATAAACCGTTTCACCTGGAGCATAATCCAGATCAGCTTGGTCGAGAGTAAGCGTTTGTGCCCTTCCATTTAAACTTACTGCCATCAGCAGCAAAAAGAGCAAAGGAAGTAGAAGCACGTTTGCAAATCTAAGTAAACGTTTTTTCATAATGGTGGTGTTAAGGTTATTATACTTTTTATTTTTCTAGCATTTTTATCCGAATTCATCCCGTTTTAATGCCGGGAAGCATTGCTGCGGTTTTGCCCGCTGGTGTTTGTTTCAAAAAGTTTCAGGAAGAAGTAAGTCAGAAATTTGGCATACTGTGTTTTCCGGGTTTTGAGTTTTGGTGTTTGTTTACATTTGCTCTAATGCATTCATTTATTAGTTGTTTGATTTTTTATTTTACTTCAAAAATGCCGTGCGAACAAGGTGGTTAAATTTAAATTATTCGCCCTTCGCAATTAAAGTTATGAACATGTAAACAATTAATTGATACAACAAAAGGGCGATTTGGAAGCCAATTAGCAAAGGAGGCTTGCTATTGATCAAAACGTGGTTTTTGTCGGGTGAAATTAACCGACGAAAAAAAGTCGAGAAGAAAATGTAGTAAAGTGATTTGGATGTTATTTTTAGGGTACTCTATAAGCTTGTTGCAGTGGTCTTTATTCTTCATTCTCTGCAAACAAAAAAGCCAACCCGGAAATTTCCGAAGTCGGCTTTTATATTTTAACTGATCGGTCAAATTCATCCGATCATAAATTGTAATCGTATTTTAGTTGTATCGCTCTTCGCGAAGGGCTTTGATCTTTTCGTCGGTGAGGTAGTCCTCAAAATCCATGTATTTATCAATGGCGCCTTTAGTAGTAAGGTCAATTACGCGCGAACAAACCGATTCGATGAACTCGTGGTCGTGACCAGTCATCAGGATTTGCCCCGGGAAAGCTTTCATGTTGTTGTTGAAGGCCTGAATCGACTCCATATCCAAATGGTTGGTCGGGTGATCCAAAATGATGGTGTTTGGGTGAGCCAGCATCATACGGGCAATCATACAGCGCATTTTTTCGCCTCCTGAAAGTACTTTGGCACTTTTCTGCAAATCGTCGCCAGAGAACAACATTTTACCCAGATACTGACGCAGGAAGTTTTCGCTGGTATCGTGCGAGTAGTTGCCCAGCCATTCGTATAAAGTTTCGTCTTTGGTAAAGAATTCTGTTACGTCGAATGGGAGATAGGCGGTTGAAATTGTTACACCCCAGGTAAATGTTCCGGAGGTAGGTTCAATCAATCCATTAATTATATTGAAGAACGCAGAAATAGCTCGGTTTTCCTTGGCCAGAAATACCACTTTGTCGCCACGTTCAATGGTGAAAGAAATATCTTTGAATAGAGATCGGA
>JAJZSZ010000515.1 GCA_021849365.1 Bacteroidota bacterium
GAATTTCATCTACATTATTTCCGTAACCGGCTTCAAAATCAACTGATACCGGAACTTGCACGGCATTGACAATTCCGGTCACAATCTGAAGCACTTCCGACAATTGAATGACCTCGCAGTCGGGATAACCTAACGATGCTGCAATTCCCATACTGGTTGTTGCGATTGCTTTGTAGCCGCAAGCTTCGATTAGCTTTGAGCTTCCGGCATCCCACGAGTTTAACAGAACCAGAATTTCCGGGTCATAATGAAACCTCAGGAACATTTCAGCCTTTTCTTTTTGAATACTTGAAACCATAATCCTGCAATTTAAAGTGTAACTAAACTCTTATTGAATGCATTAACGTTTGTGCATCACCAATAGTTGTTGGTTCTTTTTAGTTTGTTTACGGACTAATTTGAGGCAATCATCAAGGTTGTTTGCCAACTCTTCCAAGGTTGCTCAATAGTTGCCGCTCATTGTTTACTTGTCATCAGGCTCTGCGAACCTTTTGTCTGCCTCTGATCACTCGTCATCTATTAATGTTTGCCTGTCGTTGTCCCTCGATCACTCGTCGTCTGTCAAATATCACTTATCGTCGGGTGTTGCGCACTTGTCATCACCTCCCTGCAAATCAACCGGTTTTGGAAAAATCTATCAACAATCAATTTAATCGATGCGATTTTCCGACCCGAATCTCCTTAAAACCTGAAAATTCAATTTAACTTTAGATGTCAACTAATCAACCCGTTTTTAATGCCCAAGATATGAATATACTGAAACGAACTTTCCGGTTTTACAGGGAGGGGTTTGCAAACCTTCCACGTTGGGGGAAACAGGTCTGGCTGGTTATCATTATCAAGCTGTTCGTCATGTTCGTGATTCTTAAAATTTTCTTCTTCCCCAATTTTCTGAAGACTAATTTTAAAACTGATCAGGATCGCAGCAACCACGTGCTCGAGAATTTAACAAACATCAACTAATACACAAAATCTATGCTTGAACTCGATGCTTCATTAGTCGATTGGTCGCGGGCGCAGTTTGCCCTCACGGCCATGTACCATTGGATTTTTGTGCCTTTGACGCTCGGATTGGGAATCCTGGTCGCCATCATGGAAACCCTCTACGTCAAAAGCGGAAATGAAGAATGGAAACGCATTACCAAATTCTGGATGACCCTTTTCGGCATCAATTTCGCCATTGGGGTGGCTACCGGTATCATTCTCGAATTTGAGTTTGGTACCAACTGGTCGAACTATTCGTGGTTTGTGGGCGACATTTTTGGCGCACCGCTTGCCATCGAAGGTATTCTGGCCTTTTTCATGGAATCGACCTTCATTGCCATCATGTTTTTCGGATGGAACAAGGTTAGCAAGAAGTTTCACCTGCTTTCGACCTGGCTTACCGCCATTGGTGCCAACCTTTCGGCGCTCTGGATTCTGGTAGCTAATGGCTGGATGCAGAAGCCCGTAGGCATGGTTTTCAATCCTGAAACCGCTCGCATGGAGATGACAAACTTCTGGGAAGTGCTGTTTTCGCCTATGGCTGTGCATAAGTTTCTTCACACCACTTCGTCGGGTTTTGTACTGGCAGCCATTTTCATGATCGGCATTTCTGCCTGGTATATACTGAAAGGACGCAACATTGTATTTGCCCGCAAAAGCATTGTGGTTGCCGCCGTGTTTGGTTTTGTCTCTATTATTTATACCATTTTTTCGGGTGACAGCTCGGCCCGAGATATTGCACACCATCAACCCATGAAATTTGCGGCTTTCGAAGGTTTGTACAACGGTAGCGAAGGCGCCGGATTGGTTGCTTTAGGTTTTATCTCGCAAAACCAGGCCGACCCGTCGAACGAGAACCTAAAAGACTTTGCTGTTAAGATCGAGATTCCGAATATCCTTTCGTACATGGCTTTCCTGAACTGGGATGCGTTTGTTCCCGGAGTGAACGACCTGATTCGCGGGAATGACAAATACGGCGTATTGGGCGCCGAAGAAAAGATTAAGCGCGGAACGGTGGCCATTGAAAAGCTTACTGCTTACAAGGATGCTAAAAAAGCAGGAAACACAGCCGCTACCGACTCTCTGAAAACTGAAATCATGAGCAAGGATTTCCAGAACAATTATTTCAAATACTTTGGCTACGGTTACATTGCCGATCCGCATACGCTTGTGCCAAGTATTCCGCTGTCGTTCTATAGCTTCCACATCATGGTGGTTCTGGGCGGATATTTCCTGTTCTTCTTCCTTTTTGCACTTTATTTTACGCTGAAGGGAAAGATTCATAAAAAACGGAAGTTTTTACACATCGCCATCTGGACCATTCCGCTGGCTTACATCGCCAGTCAGGCCGGCTGGGTGTTGGCCGAGGCAGGTCGTCAGCCCTGGGTTATCCAGGATTTAATGCCAACGATGGCTGCCGTAACCAAAATTAGCACCAGCGCCGTGCAGGTTACTTTCTGGCTGTTTGCGGTTATTTTCACCACACTGCTCATTGCCGAAATCAAAATCATGATGCGTCAAATTAAAATCGGACCTAAAACAGAAGGAGGGGAAAGCCATGTTTGAAGCCTTATCGTTACTTAGTTTACAGCAATACTGGTGGCTGATTGTTTCGCTGCTGGGCGCTTTACTGGTGTTCCTGATGTTTGTTCAGGGGGGCGAAACCTTAGTTA
>JAJZSZ010000516.1 GCA_021849365.1 Bacteroidota bacterium
ACGGTCGTGCTGCGGATGAAATCCCGAGCTTCGGTTACGCAGTTTCTTTCGCAGTAAATGTGACGGTGTAATGCGTCTCTTCATTATCTGATAATTTTAACAACAGCCGACATTCCCGACAAAATGCGGTAATCCTCCAGTTTTTTGCCATCAGAAACTCCGTCAATCGACACTTTCAATTGAACGCGCTGGGTTACTTTGGTAAAGTTTCCTGAAGCATTGCTGGCTGGAATTAATGAGAATTGTGAAGCTGTGTTTGATCCCAGCGTCATAATTTTCCCGTTGAAAGTAACATCAGGATAAGTGTCCAGAGTAAAAATTACGGCCTGACCAACATGCAGATTCTGCAGCTTGGTCTCTTCAAGAAATACACTGATCCAAAGTTTATTGTCGTTCACAATGGTAAAAATCGATTGTCCAGGTTGAGCAATATCACCGGGCATCAGCCAGCGTTTCCCGATTATTCCATCGCTTGGAGCATACAGTTTCGTATTGCTTAGCTGGGTATTGATCTGGTTAATTTGTGCCTGAGCTGTTTCAACCGAAGCCTGAGAACTTTTGATTTGAGCACTCGAAACATTCACCAGCGAACGGGCTGCGTCCATTTGGGCCTGTGCGGCCTCCAGTGTTTTCTTTGCATGGTCGAACTGTTCGCGGGTAATCACATCCTTTTCATATTGAGCCTTCGCACGGTCAAAATCTTCTTTGGCTTTGCTCAGCATCACTTCCTGTACCTTATTGTTTTTCAAATCGTATTGGTATTTTGCATTTGACTGCAATACCATTGATTCAGCCTGAGCCTTTGCTGCCACAATCTGGTTTTTCTGTGCAACCATATCAGTACTGTCTAGAACAGCGAGCAGCTGGCCTTTTTTCACCACAGCTCCCTCTTCAGCCATCAGCTCGCTGATTCGACCCAAAATCTTTGGACTTACGGCAACATTATCGGCCTCAACCTTAGCATCATCCGTTTTTATATATTTCGAATAATCGATGTACCAATAAACTCCTCCGCCCAAAATCAGGGCAATCACTACAATCAATGGAATATAAACTTTTCCACTCTTCTCTTTTTTCACCTGTTTGTTTTCCATAATATTTTACTTTAATGATTTATTCCTTCGACAAAATGGATATTAAAATATCCTTAACCTGCTGTGAGGCAACAGCTAATATATCCTGTTCCTCTTCTGTCAGGTTTAAAAGTTTGATTTTCATATTCTCGGCCAGAATTTTCTTTATTTCATGAAAAACCTCCAACCCGTTTTCTGTTATCGAAATATTAACGATTCGCCTGTCGTTCGGATCATTTTGCCGCTCCACATAACCTTCTTCAATCAGTTTATCAACAATAACAGTAACATGCGGTTTCGGCATTGCCAGGCATTTTCCAATATCCGACATCGATTGCACGCCATTTCGTTTCAGGCTACCCAAAACAAACATACCTCCCGGAGTAATCGATTGATGTTTGATTGGTCGCGAAATGGTTTTGTATAATAGCGGGTACACTGAGATGATGTTTTCCGCAATTTGATCGACTTTTAATTTATCCATCTGAACTATTCATTTTTCGTAATGGTTACAAAATTATAACTATTACAAAATATGAATTTTAATATCACACTTTTTCTGTTTTTCGAAGACAAAAAACTAACATTGTGTTTACAATGCTTACTAAAATCAGCCTGCAGCCGGTATTTTATTACTAAACTTGTCTCATCAAAATAAAAGAATATGAAGCTGATTTCTTTATCTTTTCTGGCTGCATTTTTATTCTCATGCTCCGGTCCTGCTCCCAAAACATCAGAAACAAATACAAACGTTTCGCCTGAACAAACGCAAACATTAAATAAAGGTGATGTCGATTTCAGTCAATGGTTTCAGGATAAAACCATGCGGCTCGATTTTTTCCACACGGGCTCGGCTCAGGAAGAAGTTTTTGCAGTTGATAAAGCGCTTTGCGACGGCATTTGGAGTGGCAGCCACAAAATACTGATCGACAAGCTGGAGTTAGGCCCTTACTTTTTTGAGGTGATTGATAAAGAAACCAAAACTTTGCTTTTTTCGCGCGGGTTTGCTTCCATTTTTGGCGAGTGGCAAACCACTCCGGAAGCCGACAAAGTGAAAGGCACGTTCCACGAATCTCTACGTTTTCCGTGGCCGCAAAAGCCGGTTACCGTGATTGTAAAAAAACGAAATGCCGAAAATAAATTTACTGAAATCTGGAATACCGATATTGATCCTGCCAACCGACAGGTAATTCCGGTCGAACGAATTCATCCTGAAAAAGTAGATATTATTACCGAAAACGGACCTGCAAGCGAAAAACTGGATATTGTGGTTTTGGGCGACGGCTATTCCACTTCGGAAATGGAAAAATTCAGGAATGATGCCAAGCGATTGTCAAATGCACTCCTTAACACCGAGCCATTTAAATCGCAAAGCAAAAACATCAATATCCGTGCGGTAGAAACTCCGGCCATGCAGTCGGGCATAAACAAACCGCACCACGGTGTTTTCAGGCGTACACCACTCTCGGTAAGCTACAGCGCTTTCGACTCGGAACGCTATGCGCTGACTTTTGACAATAAAACGGTTCGCGATGTGGCTTCGGCTGTTCCGTACGATTTTATGGTTATCCT
>JAJZSZ010000517.1 GCA_021849365.1 Bacteroidota bacterium
AAACGCCAACTTGCGGAATGCCTGGAATTAATTCGTCCATTGCCTTGATCCCTTTCAGGTTCGGCGGATTATGCAAAGGAGCAATATCTATGCATTTGGTTACTTCGGCAAGAACTTCATCGGTGAGCAGAACACTTGAATTAAACCGCTCACCTCCATGAACAACCCGGTGTCCAACAGCGTCAAGTTCTTCAAGGCTTTTCAGGCAACCATGCTTTTCGCTGGTCAAAATCCCAAGAATATATTCAATACCGATTTTATGGTCGAGAATTTCGCCTTCAAAAACAACCACCTGGCCATCCTGACGGACATGCTTCAGGAAACTACCTTTCATCCCCAGCTTTTCAACACCGCCTTTGGCAATAACCTTCCGGTCAGTCATATTAAAAAGCTGATATTTAATTGAGCTACTTCCGCAATTTAAAACCAGAATTTTCATCTGTAAATATTGTTATTACATTATTAATTCGGAAAATTTAGCATCCCCGGCTGGGTAATGCAATTCTTTTTCCATTCTCGTCGTATTTATAAAATCCTTCGCCTGATTCAATTCCCAAATGTTTACCACGAACTAATCTACGAAGGTATGGGTTTGGTTTGTAACGGATGTCTCCAAATTCGTTGTAAATATTGTCCATCCAGCGCAAAACCTTATCCAATCCCATTTTGTCGGCAAGTTCAAACGGACCAAGGCGCATTCCAAAACCTATTTTCATAAGCTGGTCAACATCCTCGATGTTCGAGATGCCTTCCATCAGGATTTCACAAGCTTCATTCAAAAGGACAACGAACAAGCGTACACTAACCAAACCTGCTGATTCCTGAACAGGAACAATTCTACGGTTGATCAGTGAAACAAACTTGCAGACTTTCTGATACGATTCGTCGGTTGTATAAAGTCCTCTTACAACTTCAACTACTCGGGCTTCCTGATGATTGACAAAGAAGTGTAAACTCACGCAACGATCGCGATGCTTTAAATCGGATGAAAGTTCGGTGATGACAATAGTTGTAGAATGTGTTGCAATAATACACTCAGGATCAACAACTTCTTCAATTCTACGGAAAATATCTTTCCGTTCCTTAATCTTTCCACCGCGGTCGATAGCCCTGATTGCTTCAATCACAAAGTCGCAACCAACGAGGTCCTTATAATCGAGAGTACCTTTGATTCTGGATAAAATGGCTCTTTTTTCTCCCTGTGTAAGCCCCCAATGTTCGATCCGATCATCGAGTACCTTTTCAATATTCTTATAGGCCTCCCGAATCTTTTCCTCACTCACTTCAATAAAAACAACTTCTATTCCATAGAAACTGGCAACACGTGCAATGTTTTGACCTACAAGGCCACAACCTACAACTCCAATTTTAGAAAAGAGTGTTTTGCTTCGGCTTTTTTTACTTAAACCAAATTCTTCGATTGGTTCGTAAATAACTTCACTCGGCATATTTGTATCTGTTGTATTTGTATACTATTCGAAAAGTGCTGCAGCCTGATTAGCAGTAATAGCTACCATATTTACAATGTCGCTAACCGAACATCCCCTGGAAAGGTCGTTTATAGGAGCAGCCATACCTTGCAATACTGGCCCTACAGCTTCAGCTTTTCCTAAACGCTGAACCAGTTTATATCCAATATTGGCAGCTTCAAGTCCGGGGAAGACCAAAATATTGGCTCTGCCGGCTACTTCGCTTGTTGGTGCTTTCAGGCGCCCAACTTCAGGAATAAGAGCAGCATCCAATTGCATTTCACCGTCAATTTTCAACTCCGGATCGAGTTCGCGGGCAATGCGCGTTGCATTTACCACCTTATCAACCAACGGATGTTGTGCACTTCCCATTGTCGAGAAACTAAGCATCGCCACACGTGGATCCATACCTACAATAGCTTTAGCCGTTTTAGCTGTGGTTACTGCAATTTCGGCCAGCTGTTGTTCGTTAGGATCGGGCATTACAGCGCAGTCAGCAAAAACCAGGATTCCATCGTGTCCAAAATGAGGATCATTTACAAACATCAAGAATGCCCCTGAAACCACGCTTACGCCAGGCATTGTTTTCACATATTGCAAAGCCGGGCGAAGTACGTCGCCGGTAGCATTTATGGCTCCAGCCAATTCTCCGTCGGCATCGCCACTCTTAATCATTAAAGGAGCAAAATACAAAGGATCGTTCAGCAAGTCGAGTGCTGCTTCTTTCGTTAACCCTTTGCCTTTACGGATTTCAACCATCAAATCAGCATACTGTTCCCTTCGGGCATCAGTTTTAGGATCAACGATTGTAACCCCCTCAATATTAACTCCAATCTCCCGGGCTGCCTGATGTATTTCGTCAGGGTTTCCCAACAAAATGAGTCTCGCAAGCTTCTGATTCATAATTATTTCAGACGCCCGTAAGGTCCGGGGTTCCGCTCCTTCAGGTAATACTATTCTTTTCTGGTATTTTTGAGCGTTTTGAAAGACACGTTTTAAGATTTCCATCGGTGTTTAAAGTTTAAACTTTGGAGTAAAAAATTCGAAGCAAAAGTACTTAAAATATGCTGCGGTGTACTCTAAATTCGCAAGAATTATTGGCCAAATTGACAAAACTCATATCTGAAATGACACTCAAAAATAGTTTATTAATTATTAGACAATCGATTGCACCA
>JAJZSZ010000079.1 GCA_021849365.1 Bacteroidota bacterium
TGAACTAGAATAAACACCCCGAAAACTATGGCGGAACCTGTATCATTCTGGAGGAAGATAAGCCCTACCGGAATGAATAAAATGCCGGCAAGCGTCATCAGCGACTTATAGCTGTGCATTTTAAAATCGTACGAACTGATGTATCGCGCCAGAGCAAGCGATGTGGCCATCTTCATAAATTCGGAAGGCTGTATCGAGAAATTTCCCAGCTGAATCCACGATTTGGCCCCTTTAACTTCGGACCCAACTATTAAAACGACCAAAAGAATAAAGACAAGCAGCAAATATATAGGAAAGGCGAATGTTACAAAAAATTTGGAGTCGGTATTAATCATGAGCACGGCAATGAATATGGCAGCTCCAATCCACATCAATTGTTTTCCATAACGCTGCGTCATATCCATGATGCTTTTGTGATCTTCGTTGTAAACAGCAGCATAAATGTTGATCCATCCAATAAACATCATTGCCAGGTATAACCCAATGGTTATCCAGTCTACATTTTCCCAAACGTTATTTTTTTCGTTTACCATTTATAAACTTTTCTTTACTTCTTTAACATCCAGTAAATCGGTATCGATCAGTTTTTGCTCGATATCTTTATGCTTTGGCGAAATAGAATCGTTCAGGAATTTTTCCATGAGCAATCCGGCAATTGGTGCAGCATAAGTGGCTCCGAATCCGGCATTCTCGATGAAAACAACAATCGCAATCTTTGGATTGTCTTTCGGGGCAAAGCCAACAAATGCCGAGTGATCGGCCCCATGCGGGTTTTGCACGGTTCCTGTTTTTCCGCAAATAGTAATATTGTCGAGCTTAACCGTGTTTTGCAGCTTTGTTTCTTCAATTACTGCTTGCATCCCTTCAATTACGGTTGCAAAGTTCTCCGGACTAACGTTAACTACTTTCTTTTCGAATTCAAGTTGTCTGACTTCCCGTGTTGGCGTTTGAATGGCCTTAACGATGTGAGGCATAATATAATAGCCCCGGTTAGCAATCATGGCGCACAAGTTAACCATTTGTAACGGAGTGGCTTCAATTTCACCCTGGCCAATGGCCAGCGAACGAATAGTCATTGCATTCCAGTGACGTGAGCCGTACCATTTGTCGTATAACGATACTTCAGGAATACTTCCCCTTACTTCCGACGATAATTCAGGACTTAGTTTTTGACCAAACCCAAAGCTTGTAATGTATTCGCGCCATGCCTGAAAACTCTCTTCCGAATTTCCTTTACGGTTCATGATTTGTCTGAACGCATTCCAGAAAAATGAGTTACACGATTCGCGGATCCCTTCGCGCACAGCCAATGGACTTACGTGACTGTGGGTACACGAAATTGGTTTTGAACCTTTACCCGAACATGAAAAACGATCTAAAGGTGAAATGGCATGTTCTTCAAGGGCAATAAGTGCGTTTGCCAGTTTGAACGTAGATCCGGGGGGATAACGTCCGATGACGGCGCGGTTCCACATGGGTTTGTTAATCGAATCGCGGTCGAGAACGCTGTAGTTTTTACTTCGCTGACGTCCGACCAGCAAATTGGGGTCGTATGATGGAGCGCTCACCATAGCAATAATCTCCCCAGTAGGCGGATCAATGGCTACGACCGCACCGCGTTTGTTGGTTAAAAGCAGCTCGGCATAAGCAATGAGATTCGCATCGAGACCAGTTAACAGGTTATTTCCAAGTACGGCTGTTGTATCTTCTTTTCCCTCATTGTATTTCCCCTTGATGCGGTTATGTACGTCAACCATCGACTTCTGAACTCCTTTTATTCCGCGAAGCTCTTGCTCATAAGCTTTTTCGAGCCCGCTAACGCCTATGTAATCGCCTTGCCGGTAATATTTGTCGGTTTCTAATGTCTTTGGACTTACTTCGCCCACAAAACCCAAAACGTGTGCGGCACTTTTGTTGGGGTATTCTCGCAGGGTTCTCGATTGCACAAAGAATCCCGGATATTTGTACAATTTTTCCTGAAGCGGGGCATATATATCCGGCGAGATCTGTCCTGCAACGATGGATGGCTTGTAATACGAATATTGTTTTGCTTTGCGGATGGCGTCACGTAATTCAACCCGGTCGAGCTGCACAATGTTGCATAGTTCGGTTGTGTCGAAGGTTTTTACTTCGCGTGGAATGATCATCAGATCGTAAGCCGCTTTGTTGTAAACCATCAGGTTGTTGTTTCGGTCGTAAATAAAACCGCGGGCCGGATAGATGGTTATTTTCCGGAGAACATTCCGGGTCGCAAATTGCTTGTATGTTTTACTGGTAATTTGAAGCGAGAACAACCGGAGAATAAAGATCGCCCCAACTCCCAGAAAAATGCCTAAAATAATCAGTCGTCGTTTTGAAAAAGTATCCACCGCAAGCTAGTTTTTGAAAATGATGAACTGACTGCCCAAAATAAGAAGAATAGAGAGCACACTGCTGAGAATCCATCGCAGCAACGTCTCGAAGATGTCGCCAAACGAAAAGGTTTCAGCAAAAAAGAGAATCAGGTGGTGAATTAAAACCGCAATAATGATGTATTTGATAAAACTGGCAAATCCAAGCTGTGTCATGTTTGGTGTGGTTCCTTTCTCGATAAGCTCACGGGTCGAAATCAGCTGGGCAAGTGCGGGCCTTATAAAACCCAGGAAAACAGTGGCTCCGGCATGAATTCCGGGAGTGTTTCCAAAAATATCGACCGTAAAACCAATAAGGAACGAAAAGCCAAGCAAAAAGTATCCGGGGATATTGAATGGCAAAAGCAGGACGAACAAAATGTATATGTAGGGATTAATCAGTCCGCTAACTTGTATGTTGTTCAGAATAAGTACTTGCACCAGAACAAGTACAAAAAACATGATCACATATTTCCCAAAATCCTTTATCATTCACCTACGTTGTTTGATTCAAGTTTTTTCAACTCTGCCTGTTTGGTGTTTTTAACTACCTCAACATATTTCAGTGTTCTGAAGTTGGTTGACAATTCAACTTTAATGTTATAGAAATTCGTTCCGGGGTCCTGTTCCCATTTGGTAATTGTCCCGATCATCAAACCTTCAGGAAAAATGCTCGAATAACCACTGGTAACAACCGTATCGCCAACATTAACCATGATGTGAAACGGGATTTCTTTCAGGTCGGCTGTGTTCGAATGCTCGCCATCCCATACCAATGCGCCGAAATAGTTGTTTTTCGTGATTTTGGCCGGAATACTTAACCGTTTATTCAGTAGTGAAAGTCCGGTTGAATAATTAGGCGAAACATTGGTGATTACCCCCACAACGCCGTCGGCCGAGATTATTCCCATGTCGGGTTTTATACCTTGCCGAGAACCTTTGTTCAGGGTAATGTAGTTGAATTGCTTGTTCACCGAGTTGCTGATCACTTTAGCTGAAGTAAAGTAATAAGCCGGGGCATCAACGGTATCGGGTCGGTTAACCGGATATTTCTCCTGAAGCGCAATGCGCATTTGCAACTGCTTGCGCAATGCTGCATTTTCGGCTGCCAACCGGGCATTGGTCCGGCTCAGGCTGAAATAATCGTCGAAGTGGCTGAACCGTTCGTAAATGGTTCCAACCACATCGTTGCTCGAATTAATAAATGTAACCCGTTGATAATTGTTATAGCTGACCATCAGGGAAAACGAAACAACCTCGAGGGCCAGAAACATCATTACAAAATAATTTCGTAGTAAGAAACGAAATAAACTTCTCATTAGCCGGAAGGTTTACCCTTCCCTTTTCAGGTATTATCTGATCAGGAAAGAGAATTTATTTACATTCTTAAGTGCGATACCTGTTCCGCGTGCTACAGCGCGCAGTGGATCCTCAGCCACATGGAACTGGATATTGATTTTATCGGTGAAGCGTTTAGCCAAACCACGTAATAAAGCACCACCACCTGCCAGCCATATTCCGCGGGCTACAATGTCGGCGTATAACTCTGGCGGAGTTTGTTCCAACGCGCTTAGGATAGCGGTTTCAATTTTATTGATTGATTTTTCCAGACAGTGTGAGATTTCCTGGTACGAAACAGGCACTTCAATCGGAAGAGCTGTCATTTGGTTTGGTCCCTGAATAACGTAGTCAGCCGGTGGATTATCAAGCTGCGATAAAGCCGATCCAACATTGATTTTAATTTCTTCAGCTGTACGTTCACCAATTTTGATGTTGTGCTGATGACGCATGTATTCCATAATGTCGGCAGTCAAATCGTCGCCGGCAATACGGATCGATTTGTTGGTAACCAAACCACCCAGCGAGATTACTGCAATCTCAGTTGTACCACCACCGATGTCAACAACCATATTGCCTTCAGGAGCTTCAACATCCAAGCCGATACCAATAGCGGCAGCCATTGGCTCGTAAATCATATAAACGTCGCGGCCACCGGCGTGCTCCGAAGAGTCGCGTACCGCACGGATTTCAACTTCGGTCGATCCTGATGGAATACAAACCACCATACGGAGCGAAGGGGCAAAAAAACGTGATTTGGGATTCATCATCCTGATCATTCCCCTGATCATTTGCTCTGCCGCGTTAAAGTCGGCAATTACACCGTCGCGTAAGGGGCGGATCGTTTTAAGGTTCGAGTGAGTCTTTCCCTGCATCTGACGGGCTTTCTCACCAATAGCAACTAATTTCTCGGTTTTTAGGTCGATGGTCACGATCGATGGTTCGTCAACAACAATCTTATCGTTGTGGATAATAATTGTGTTGGCCGTTCCAAGGTCGATGGCTATTTCCTGGGTTAAGAATGAAAATAATCCCATTTGTATGTTTTTTTCTTTGTTTACACTTTTATTCGAGTCATCAGAAAACAGTCAATGGTAATATTTCCCAAAGACTGATGACTTATTTCTTTTTAATGTTTGAAATGTCTCATGCCGGTGAATACCATGGCGATACCAAATTCGTCGCAGGCAGCGATAACTTCTTCGTCGCGGATACTTCCTCCGGGCTCTACAATGTACTTGATTCCAAATTCGTTGGCGGCTTCAACGCTGTCGCGGAATGGAAAGAATGCGTCGGAGATCAGTACCGAATCTTCAATTTTGATACCTTCCTTCAGGTTGAATCGTGGAATAGTCAGCTGGCGCAAACTGTCTAAACGGTTTGGCTGTCCCATTCCGGCACCGGTTAACCAGAAAGATCCGTCGGTATTTTGGGTTACCAGGGCGATAGCATTACTTTTCAAATGCTTGCAAGCCACGATGCCAAATTTCGACAGGTTCATTTTTGACTGGTCGAACTGTATTTGGGTTACATTCTTGAATTCAGATTCCTGTGCTTCATCTTCGTCCTGGATAAGCAATCCTCCACTGATTGAGCGGTAAAGTTTTTCGCCGGCAATCTGCGGTTTTACCGGAGTTTCCAAAACGCGAAGGTTTTTCTTTTTACCCAAAACTTCGAGCGCTTCGGCTGTATAGCCTGTAGCAATAATGATTTCGACAAAGCGTTTATCGAACCACTGGGCAATGTCTTTATCAACTTCGCCGGTAAAACAAATGATACCACCATAAGCACTTACCGGATCGCCGGCCCAAGCCAGTTCGAGCGATTTCATGATGTTGCCGGTAACTGCCAATCCGCAAGGATTGAGGTGTTTTACTACCGAAACAGCAACTTTATTTGCGATATGTGTTACCGAATGGAATGCATCGCTGGCCGATTTCCAGGCTGCATCAGCATCAAGCATGTTGTTGTACGAAAGCGCTTTGCCTTGTAAAACCTTAGCATTCGATAAAGTGATGTCTGAATTTGAATTGTTGAATTTGAAGAATGTAGCCGATTGATGCGGATTTTCGCCATAACGTAAAACCTGACCATCGTTAACGCTGATGCGGGCTTCTTCTCCTTTTTCGCCGTTGAAATAGTTGAAAATGGCGCTGTCGTAATGCGATGAAGTAGCAAAAGCCAGACGGGCAAATTCTTTTCGGTCTTCGAGCGAAGTAGCTCCGTTCTTTTCGGTGATCAGGTCGAGCAGATGCTGGTACTGACTGCGCGATGAAACGATAACAACATCGTTAAAATTCTTGGCAGCTGCACGAATAAGAGAAATACCGCCGATGTCAATTTTTTCAATAATGTCTTCTTCAGAAGCTCCGGAAGCAACAGTTTCTTCAAATGGATATAAATCAACAATAACTAAATCAATTTCAGGAATTTCGTATTTGGCAATTTGTTGCTGGTCGCCTTCGTTTTCGCGACGGTTGAGGATTCCGCCAAATACTTTAGGATGAAGGGTTTTAACACGCCCGCCTAAAATTGACGGGTAGCTTGTAAGTTCTTCAACAGGTGTAACCGGGATGCCGAGCTCTTCGATAAACGATTGTGTACCACCAGTTGAATAGAATGTTACTCCAAATTCGTTCAGTTTTTTAACGATCTGATCTAACTTATCTTTGTGATATACTGAAATTAAAGCTGATTTAACTGTTTTTAAGTCCTTCATTTATAATCCTTTTGAAATTTGGCCTCAAAGATAATAAAACACCTTGATTTTTTCCGCTCCAAATCTTATGAATTAAGCTTATTATAACATTATAATTCGCGATTCTTTTCTGCAAAGACATAACGTTTCGAAAAAGCTCTTTGTTATGAGCTGATGTGAGAAATTATTTCAGGAGAGCGATATTCTGCAGTAAAAATTTCAATCCGACTGTAATCATTTGGATAAAGCGTGAACTAATTTTTGAAAAGACGATTGACTCAGAATCTGAGATTACAGATGTTTGTTTAGGCTTGGAATGCGGTTTCTGTTGTCAGATTATTTATATTTACTTTTCATTTCGATAAGGTATGCTTGTAGCCAGATTAATAGTTGAAAGTTTTTCGTTTGCATTTGGTTCTCTCAAAGGAAACAAATTGCGCACATTCCTTTCTCTATTGGGAATTACCATCGGTATTTTTGCCATTATTTCGGTTTTCACTGTAATCGATTCGTTGGAAGGTTACATCCGCAGCAGCCTTAATTCTCTGGGAAGTAATATGGTTTACATTCAGAAATGGCCGTGGGCTCCGCCCGAAGGTGAGTCGGAATATCCGTGGTGGAAATACCTGAATCGCCCTGTTCCAAATATTGAAGAGACTGAAGATTTGGTGCGCCGGAGCCGGAACATTGAGGCTGCCGTTTATTTCTTCGGATTCAACCGCACAGTGCAGTTTGAAAATAGTAAAGCTGAAAATACTGAAATTTTGGCTACGACCCACGAATTGATCAATACCTGGAATTTGGAAATTGAGAGAGGACGATATTTTACCGAATCAGAGTCGAACTCGGGAGCCAATGTGGCTGTTTTGGGAAATGAAATTGCGACCAAACTTTTCGATCAGGTTAACCCGATTGGAAAGACCATAAAAGTACAGGGACACAAATTCATTGTTATCGGAATATATGTGAAAAAAGGGCAGGATATGTTTGGAACCAGTATGGATAAACGTATTCATTTGCCGGTGGTTTATGCCATGAATATGGTTGATGTACGCAATCGCGATCAGGGCCAGACCATAAATGTGAAAGCAAAACCTGATGCCGATCACGATGAATTTATAGCAGAGCTCGAAGGTATTATGCGAAACATTCATAGGTTGAAGCCAATGGAAGAAAACGATTTCGCGATCAACGAAGTGAGTGTGATTTCAACCAGGTTTGATGCATTCTTTAAAGTGTTTAATCTGGCTGGCTGGATCATTGGCGGATTCAGTATTTTGGTAGGAGGTTTCGGAATAGCCAACATCATGTTTGTATCGGTAAAGGAAAGGACCAAAATTATCGGAATCCAAAAGGCCATCGGGGCCAAGAAATATTTCATCCTGCTTCAGTTTATTTTCGAGGCAGTAGTACTTTCACTCTTAGGTGGAGTTATTGGCCTGATCCTTATTTTTGTCGGTACTCTTATCTTTAGCGCAGCTGCCGACATGACCATATCCTTGTCGATGGCCAATATTATTCTTGGATTGACCATTTCCGGCGTAATTGGAGTTTTGGCAGGATTTATCCCGGCACTTTCAGCTTCCCGGCTCGATCCGGTTGAAGCAATGAATGCCGTGTAACCAATAATAATTTGGATTAAAAAAGATCAGCACGGTGGACGCTTGATAAAATATTCTTCGTATAGATATTCTTTGTATTTGTTTGACATTATTATGTATTTTAGCGATCGCTAATTTAAAATTGGTCGCTAAAAAGTTGAGTTATGTCGAAAGTTTTCAGAAAATCAGATGTCTGCCTGAATTGTGAGACCCCGCTACGTCCTGAAGATAATTATTGCCCTCATTGCGGACAGGAAAACAATACGCACAAAATTCCGGTCAAGCATATTGTTCTGGAGACTTTTGAAGATTTTTTCCATTTCGACACCAAATTGTGGAATACCATAAAAACCACATTTGCCAGGCCCGGGAAAATCACTGTTGACTATTTGGAAGGAAAGCGGGCCCGTTATGTGCCTCCGGTGAAGTTTTACATCTTTATAAGTTTTATATTTTTTCTCTTGCTTGGAAAGTTGAGTGATCACGCCATTGACGGCAGCAACAAAAAACGGTTAAGTATAAAAAACGAGAAGCCAACAGCCAGCATTACACTCAACGAACTCTTAGGAAACAAGAAGATTTATTATAGCAGCGATTCGAGCGATGTTCGGCTGGTGGAACTGGAATTTAATTCGGTTGATAACCTTCAGCAGCAACTTAAGCGATTAAAGACTGCTCCGGATCGGGTAATCGACAGTTTGTTGATTAGCGAAGATATTGATACAACAGTAGTTTCACGCGAGAGACTTCGGAATATGCTTTCGCTTGTTCCTGAATCAGGCAAAGTATTTGATAATGCAAAACCTGATTATAGAGTTTATGGCAAAATCAGGTTTGAGACAAAAGAAGAGTACGAGCAATTCAAAGAAGAAATCAGGGATTACTCTGACGAACAGGTTGATTCGTTACTCCGCTCGAAAGGCGAGACTGTGAATTGGTTTAACCGGCAAATGATGAAAAAGCTTGCCAAATTAGATATGAAAAGCAAAGACGACATCAAGGAACTTACTCATGCCATTTTAAAGAGTATTTCGCTGACGATGTTCATTATGATGCCTCTGACAGCCATTTTGCTTCTTCTGATTTTTTACCGGAGAAAATATTACTACGAACACCTGATCTTCTCAATTCATATACATACGATCTTTTTCCTTATCTTAAGTTTTGTCCTTGCAATACAGGTGTTCATTAGCGATAGCATTGGCGAGAAATTATGGCCTTGGGCTTTTCTGATTTGTCTTATCTACCTGGTGCTCTCGTTGAAGCATAATTATTTACAAAGCTGGCGAAAAACGATCACGAAGTTTTTGCTGATGGCAGTTCCTTATCTGTTCATCAGTTTGCTGCTTACTTTCTTTGCCGTTTTATATGGATTTTTAGCGTAAACGAGCATTTGAAAGGAACTATTGCTCCTTAATCAGCCGGGCAATCTGTTCAAACTCAGCAACACTCAATTGTTCAGGGCGTTTGTCGAATATCGGGTTTGCTTTTAGTTCTTCGCTGGTTATCATGCTTTTCAGCGAATTGCGCATCGTTTTTCTTCGCTGGTTAAAAGCCATTTTTACAAGTGTAGTGAATAACTTTTCATCGCAATCGAGATGAGTTCTTTCATTTCTGGTTAACCTGATAACTCCCGATTTTACTTTAGGTGGCGGGGTAAACACATTTTCGTGCACCGTGAAAAGGTATTCGATGTTGTAATAAGCCTGAAGGAAAACACTCAAAATACCATAGGTTTTCGATCCCGGAGGTTCGGCCAGCCGTTCAGCCACCTCTTTTTGAAGCATTCCGACCACTTCGGGTATCTGGTTTCGGTATTCCAGAACCTTAAAAAATATCTGCGACGAAATATTGTAAGGGAAATTTCCGATAATGGCAAAAGGTTCCTGAAAATGATTGTTCAGATTTAACCGAAGAAAATCGGCCGAAATGATTCGTTCTTTCAGTTGAGGATAATGCTTTTCAAGATAGTCAACCGATTCGCGGTCAATTTCAACAACAGAAGTTTCGTACGCATCATTTTGCAACAGGAACTGGGTGAGCACGCCCATACCTGGGCCAATTTCCAGAACTTTTTTCGTTCCGCTTGCCTGAAGGCTCTCGACTATTTTGCGGGCTATGTTTTTGTCGTTCAAAAAATGTTGCCCCAGATTTTTTTTTGCTCTTACTGTTGTCATATTATTTTCCTCACTTCCAGAGGCGCTTTAATTTATTGTAAAAAACTACCCGATTTAAAACAAATCTGTATTTTTGCCACGATGGCTTATTGTTGGCTTTGCATTACAGTGTTGTTTTGTCCGCCGTTACAAAAGTACGTTAAATTCATTTGGTAAATTTAGTTTTTACCAGTTGCATGAAACATCAGATCAAAATTTAGATAGTTGTATCAACCTGGATCTATGATTTTGAATTTTGAGTTCCATCTTTGAATTACAAAAGCAGTTATACCTATTAAATAAAAGAGCTTGAAACAAGTTATTCTTAAAACCCTCAAATTTGCTTCTTTCTTTCTGCTTGGTATCCTCATATTCTGGATCGTATATAAGGATCAGGATTTCAGCCGGATTAAAAGTGTTTTAACCAATGATGTGAATTATTTTTGGATTGTTATCTCGCTTTTGCTAGGGTTGTTAAGTCATGTGAGCCGAACGATTCGTTGGAATCTGATGATTGAACCGCTTGGCCGAAAACCAAAGACGTTAAATACATTTCTGGCAGTGATGGTTGGTTATTTGATGAATCTGGCTTTGCCTCGAATGGGCGAGATATCGCGGTGTGGTGTACTTGCCCGCTATGAGAAAATTCCGTTCACCAAATTGGTAGGTACTGTTGTGCTCGAACGCCTTGTCGATGTGCTGATGCTTCTTCTCCTGACTTTAATCGTTGTCATTACGCAATTCGGGCAGGTTATTGAGTTCCTGAACAACAACCCGGAAGTGAGCGGAAAATTACAGCGAATAATATACTCTCCGGTGCTAATTGGCGGTGTGTTGTTGTTTCTGGTGGCCCTGTGGATTAGCCGTCACCGGATTCGCCAAAGTTCTCTCATGAAAAAGGCTAAGGAATTTATTGCCCAATTTGTTGAAGGGTTCCGGAGTATTGGAAAGATGAAACGTAAAGGTGCTTTTATTTTTCATTCGGTACTTATCTGGATGTTATATTACGTCATGTTTTACCTGGTTTTCTTTTCGTTCGGTTTTACTTCGCATTTAGGGCCGTTGGCTGGTTTAACCATTTTTGTACTGGGAAGTTTCGGAATGGTTGCCCCGGTGCAGGGCGGCATCGGAGCCTGGCATTTTATGGTTATTGAAGGACTTGCGCTTTACGGCATCGATAAGGTTGACGGGAAGGTTTTTGCGTTGCTTGCCCACGGAAGTACCACAATCATGCTTATTGTGCTAGGGCTGATTGGACTTTTGGCCTTGCCATTTGTTAACGAGCGCGATGAGGTTGAACTGGTTGAAAATATTGAATAGTTTTGAATATAAATCTTTACATAGCCCGGCGTATCTTTTCGGCAAAGGAAAACCGAAAAAATCTCTCGCACCGCATCGTGAACATTGCCCTGCTGGGCATTGTGCTCGGACTGGTTGTACTGATTTTGTCGGTAGCCATTGTTACGGGTTACAAATCGGAAGTTGGGCGGAAAGTGATCGGTTTTGGTTCGCATTTGCAGATTGTGAATCTCGATTCCAATCAGTCGTTCGAAACCGGTCCGGTTAGTCAGGATCAACCGTTTTTGTCCGAAATTAAAAATGTTGATGGTGTGCGCCATGTTCAGATTTTTGCGACCAAACCCGGTATTATCCGAACCAGCGACGAGATTCAGGGAGTTGTACTGAAAGGAATTGGTCCCGATTTCGATTGGTCATTCTTCAAAGAAAATAAAGTTGCCGGAGAGCCATTTAAGGTTCAGGATACGGTACGAAGCAACAAGGTCTGGATTTCGCAGCAGATGGCAGGTTTACTTAATGTGAAAGTTGGCGATAACCTGACCATGTTTTTTGTAAGTCCGCCAGATGTTGTGCCTCGGCAACGAAAATTTGAATTGGCCGGAATTTATAAAACCAGTCTGGAAGAGTTTGACCGTATGTTTGTTTTGGTTGATATTAACCATATTCGAAGGCTAAATAATTGGAAAAATGATGAGGTTAGCGGGTTCGAGATCCTGGTAAACGACTTCAGCCAATTGGAAAAACAGGAACGCGAAATTCACAACATTTTGCTACGACATACAAATCCTGAAAGCCCGGTTTTGCAAGTTGTAAGCATCAAGGAAAAGTACCGGCAGATTTTTGACTGGCTTGGATTGCTCGATATGAATGTATGGGTAATCCTCACGCTAATGGTGCTGGTTGCCGGCTTCAATATGGTTTCGAGTCTGCTGGTAATTATTCTTGAACGGACTCAAATGATTGGAATATTGAAAGCGATGGGAGCGCGCAACTGGAGTATCCGGAAAGTTTTTCTGTATTTTTCGGTTATGCTTATTCTGAAAGCTCTTGTTCTGGGGAATATTCTGGGGATTGGTATTTGCCTGATTCAGAAATATACTCATGTTTTTAAGCTCGATCCAACCTCGTATTATCTTGAATATGTTCCGGTTAATTTAACTGTTTTGCATTTGGTTTTGCTGAATGTTGGGACAGTGCTTGTTACAACCGCGATGTTACTTTTGCCTTCGTATTTCATCACAAAGGTTTCTCCCGAGAAGTCAATCCGTTTCGAATAGTTATTGATATTTTCTCCGTTTTGCAAGCTTAATTTTGCCTTAAAATTACCTTGCGGCAGTCAGTATTACTGACATAATTCGCTATTTTTATCCTATGTATTCTGATGTTAAGACATATCTAAGTGACATTCTATTGGCCGGAAATTTGCCGGGAACTGTGGCGCATACCAAAATGCTGCCGCCAGGACGACGCCTGAAAACCAAAGAGGAAGAACTTGATCTGGTGAAACTAAGCAGCGTCTTATTAGTGCTTTTTCCTGAAAACGGCCGGTTATATACTTGTCTTACCCGGCGCCCTTCTACTATGAAGCATCATCCGGGGCAGATTAGTTTTCCCGGAGGAAAAGTTGAAAAGGAGGATGTTTCAGCTGAGATGACCGCCCTTCGCGAAGCACAGGAGGAGGTTGGTTTGGTAGCTGATCAGGTTGAAATTCTTGGGAAACTGTCAGATTTATATGTCGAAGTCAGTCGCTTTTCGATTCAACCGTTCATAGCCTGGGCCGATCGTAAGCCAGATTTTCTGGTGAATTACAGCGAAGTAGAGGAGCTGATATTATTCCCCATCAGTGACTTTGTTGCGAACGAAATTATTTCGGAAACAGAATTGGAAACAGTTACCGGAACATTGAGGGTGAAATTCTATCCATTCAACGGTGAATTTATTTGGGGTGCCACGGCGATGATCTTATCCGAACTGATAGAAATCCTTAAAAAAACAATCAATCCTTCAGTAAATCACTCTTTCAATCTATTGGACTAGTCGTAAAACGACCAGGCTATTCCAAGTCTGAATGTTCTTCTGTAATAAGGATATTCAGGTGCCATAAAGTAGTTGTTTCCAACCAGTCCCGATCCGGCATTCAGCAGATTAAAAAAGACGCGGGTCCGTTTTAGTTTAAGATTGGCGTGCAAGTCGATATACGGATAATTCCCTATTTTTTGAGTGTTTTGTTGATAGAAACGTGCTGTTCCCGGTTCGTAAGCATCAGCATAGAAAGCCGAATTATAACGGGTATCAACTCCCAGCTGGAAATGCATCACTTTTGAAATGATCGTCCGGTAATTTATACTTATAAATCCGGCAAAAGCAGGGAGGCGGACCAGATTATCATTATTTGCTTTCTGGATCAGTCCTTGCATGCGAACCAACCAGTGATCGCTTTCAAAATCTTTGTTCAGATAGGCCGAAAACACCAATAGCTCGCTGCTTGCTTGTGCTGGCAATGTATCTTTACCATTGTAAATGTAATTTCCGATTAAAGCATAATTGGCGCCAATGGTCGTTTTATATTCCTGCGAACGGATGCTTGACCGGATTATCATTTCATTGATGTTGTCGAAACTGTTTCTCCACTGAAAATGGTTGGAATAAAAATATCTTTCGTAGTAATCGGGAACCAAGGTTTTTAAACTTCCTTCAATCCGAAGACTGGTGGTATCTCTTCCAATTTTAAGCGGTTTATTTATAAATCCACTTAGTTCAGTTTGCCCCGAGCGGTAACCAGTCAGATAAATGCGGCCATTAGCTTCCCATTGCCAGAACTTTCCCTGATTGCGGAAAATTCCGCCACCAATAAATGTGTTCGATTGCTTGGTGGGGTAGTAACCTGTTGACGAAGAAAAGTTGTACCAAAGCTGGTCGTTTCCAATATAGGCGCGTTTCCCGAAAGTATATTTCCGGTCGGGTGCTTCGTAGAACTTAATCTGGAAAATATTTGTAACTCTGGTGTACCGCGTGCTGTCGTGGGTTAACGTATCGTTGTCGTATCTGTTTTTGAAGAAGTCTTTGGGATCAGT
>JAJZSZ010000518.1 GCA_021849365.1 Bacteroidota bacterium
GTCCAGTGCCCGATTTACGCTATAAAGCCGATTGGAGCGACGATCAGGAGATTGCCGACAGTATCATCGACGACATGAGCCAGCGCATTGGATTCGATTTCAGAAAACATACTGAAACACGTGTGGTGCTCAGCCCTGAAAAGTGGCAAAATATGTTTGGACTGTACCGCGGAAGCGGCCTCGGCCTGGCTCACGATTTGAATCAGGTGGGTGGTTTCAGACCCAAAAACAAGGACGAAAAATTCAGCAATTTATATTATGTCGGTGCATCAACTGTTCCCGGAACAGGTTTGCCCATGACAGTTATCAGCTCACGATTAGTAACCGAACGAATACTGAAAGATCATGGACATTTATCGTAAAAACAACCTCGACTGTAGCCGGATAACAACCCGCAATTACAGCACATCTTTTTCGCTTGGAGTTCGAATGCTCAGCCCGAAGTACCGCGAAGGAATTTACAGTATTTACGGCTTTGTGCGGTATGCCGACGAAATTGTTGACACGTTCTTTGACCAGGATCAAAAGACTATTTTCGAGGAATTCAGGCAGGAAACGCACAAAGCGATTGAGCGGGGCTTCAGTATTAATCCGATTATCGATAGCTTTCAGCGGGCGGTACATAAATACGGGATCGACCGTGATTTGATCGATGCATTTCTGCTGAGCATGGAAATGGATTTGTACAACCACGAGTACTCGCCCGAGTTGCTCAAAACATATATTTATGGTTCGGCCGAAGTGGTTGGACTGATGTGCCTTCGTGTATTCTATTACGACGATCCAGAGAAATACGATGCGCTGGTTGCTCCTGCCCGAAAACTTGGAGAAGCATTCCAGAAGGTTAACTTCCTGCGCGATGCCAGAGACGATTTTGCGGAAAAAGGGCGTGTTTATTTTAAAGACATCGACTTTTCGAACTTCTCGGAAATGACTAAAAAGCAGCTGGAAGCTGAAATTGAGCTCGATTTTCAGGAAGCCATGAAAGGACTGCGACAACTAAAAAAACAAGTTAGGTTTGGCGTTTACCTTGCCTACACCTATTATTTGAGCCTGTTGAAGAAGATTAAGAATGCCCGGCCCGAAGATATTTTAAAGAAACGATACCGGGTTTCGAACACGCAGAAAAGTTATTTGCTAGTGAACGCCTATTTGAAAAATGCACTGAATCTGCTTTGATTCAAAGCCGGAATAAATTCGGACAGTCCTCAAAAATTAATACTTTTGTACCGAATCTTATTCTGGCGATGAACATGTTCAAATTCTTATTATATCCTTTTTCAGCTATTTACGGACTGATCATTTCACTCCGGAATTTTCTGTACGATTACAAGGTTTTCAAGTCAACCGAATTTGAAATACCAGTTATTTCAATCGGTAACATTACCGTTGGCGGAACAGGAAAAACTCCGCACACCGAGTACATGGTCGAATTGCTTCGGAAGCAGTTTAAAGTGACTACTATAAGTCGCGGATACAAGCGTAAAACCAAAGGATATCAAGAGGTTCAGGTTGATTCTACTGCTACTGCGGTTGGAGATGAGCCACTTCAGATAAAGACTAAATTCAACGATATTCAGGTAGCGGTTGACGAAAAGCGCGTTCATGCCATCAGGAAAATTCAGCAACAGGATGCAGATCGGCTCCCCGATGTAATTTTGCTCGACGATGCCTTTCAACACCGCAGCGTAAGCGCCGGGATCAATATTTTGCTTATCGATTTTAACCGTCCGATTGACAAGGACCGCTTGCTGCCAGTTGGTCGTTTGCGCGAATCGAAATGGCAGATGCGCCGTGCCAACGTAATTATTTACACCAAATGTCCGCAGGAAATATCGCCGATAACGCGCCGCATTATCATGAAAGAGGTGTACTTGCGTCCATATCAAACCTTGTTCTTCACCACGATGGTTTATCAGCCACTTACTCCGGTCTTTCCGGAAGAAGCCATTGAAACACCAAAATTGGCTTCGGACCACGTGAGCGTTTTGCTTATTACCGGAATTGCCAATCCTGAACATTTGCAGAAGTACATCAGCAATTTTACCGAAAACATTACTGTATTAAAGTATCCCGACCATCACAACTTCAATTCAGGAAATATTCTGCAAATGGAGCAGAAGTTCGATGCTATTGAGGCTACCAATAAAATTATTATTACAACCGAGAAGGATTCGATGCGTTTAAAAGATCTGGATTTATCGCCTAACTTTAAATCGCATTTATTTTACATACCTTTAAAAATCAAATTCCTCGACAGCGAGGGCAAAAACTTCGACGATAAAATTGTAACCTATGTTAGAGAAAATAAAAGCAACCGCGAACTTCATAAGCGAAAAAATAGGAAAACCAATTGATGCCGGAATCATTCTCGGATCGGGATTGGGCGGACTGGTTAAAGAAATCACTATCGAACTGACCATTCCGTATGAAGAAATACCCGATTTCCCGGTTTCTACTGTTGACGGGCATTCCGGTAAACTGATTTTTGGTCAGTTAGGCGGAAAAAACGTGTTGGCAATGCAGGGGCGTTTCCATTATTACGAAGGCTATTCGATGAAAGAAGTGACTTTCCCGGTTCGCGTAATGAAATTAATGGGTATCAATACCCTGTTTGTTTCAAATGCTTCGGGGGGCC
>JAJZSZ010000080.1 GCA_021849365.1 Bacteroidota bacterium
CCGATCTATGAAAGTTGGAAGTTACGATGCCAATGATTTTGGACTATATGATATGTCGGGTAACGTTGCAGAATGGACTGGTGATGCATATGATGAATCTGCTTACATGTACATCAACGATTTTAATCCAAAATTTGAATACAACGCAAGACCAGATGATGCTCCTGCGATGAAACGAAAAGTTATACGCGGTGGATCATGGAAGGACATCTCTGCATTCCTTCAGGTATCTACCAGAAGCTTTGAATATCAGGATACCACTAAATCTTATATTGGATTCCGTTGTGTCCGTTCTTCTTTTGGAAATGAATTTTAATCACCATAACTAAATTCTGAACACATGAATATTGGCGAAATACTTAAGACGAAAAGATGGAAAGTTCTGATGGGCTATGTTTATGGATGGGGCGCAGCATTGGTACTTATTGGCGCTTTATTTAAACTGCAGCACTGGAACCATTCCGGAATCATGCTTACTATTGGGCTAATGACAGAAGCATTTATCTTCTTCATTTCTTCTTTTGAACCGCCTATGGAACAGCCGGATTGGACCAGAGTTTATCCGGAATTACAGGATGATTATGAACTTTTAGAGCCTACAGAAGACCTTCAGAGCACTGTAAAAACAAGTTTTGACGCCCTGTTAAACAGTACAAATATAACTCCTGAGTTGTTGGCTAAAATCGGGAAAAGTCTGGTCGACCTTTCAAATACCGCTTCAGGAATAAGCGACATATCGACTGCGACTTTAGCGACGGACATTTATATAAAAAATCTGACTACTGCTTCTGAGTCGATGATGGCTTTTTCAGAAATGAATACCCAAGCCAACCATACCATTCACAATTCGATTGGCGAGCTTGTTAATTCATATAGTAATACAGCGCATAAGATTTCGGAAACTGGAGAAAGCATGCTCATAAAACTGAATGAGTCAAGTTTGAGATTCACTAAGCAAATTGATGAGTCTGGCAATAAGCTTGCTGAATCATATCAGAGATTCTCGGGTGCTATGGACAGAGAATTAAAAGATTTTGAATCGCACTCTTCAAGTTATGGTGACAATCTTCACAAGCTCAACAAGAATATCGAATCGCTGAATGCAAGCTATGAAAAACAGCTCAAAGGAACCAGCGACCAGATGCACGCTTCGTCAAAATTCTTCGAAGAACTTAACCAAATGAATCAGATAATCGCTTCTTCCGCTCAGGAAATGAAGAAGTACAAGGAAAATGCGGAAAAGTTAAATTCACATCTTGATGCTCTCAACTCTATCTATGGAAACATGCTGGGAGCTATGAATTATAAAAAGAAGTAATTAAACAGAGCGAATACTATGGGTACTAAGAATTGTCCGGAAACCCCGAGGCAAAAAATGATAAATATGATGTATTTGGTGTTGACAGCATTGTTGGCACTGAATGTTGCATCTGAGGTGCTCGAATCATTTCGGATTGTAGACGCCAGTTTAACCCAGACTCTAAATAATATCAAGAGAAAAAACGACCAGATATACGATGCATTTTATGCAGCGGATAAAGAAAACCACGAAAAAGTGGGTGAATGGAAAGTAAAAGCTGATCAGGTTAAACAAAAAACAAGCGAACTTACAACTAAAATAAAGGACCTGAAAGAGCAGTTGGCTTTAGCTTGCGGAGGTGTTGCCCTAAAAGATGCCGAGCCGGGATTTAAGCTCGGTGATACTGAACCGATCGTAGTAAACAGCAAGGGAGATACAATACTTATTAAAAGGGAAGACGACCTGAATACGCCTTCAGAAATCATGATTCAGCAAAAGAAAGCTACTGATTTAAAAAACAGCATTAACGAATATCGTACATTCCTTTCTTCTCTGCTTGAACAAGGTTCTCCACTGAGTGAAAATATTATTAAACAACTCGACACTTCTGATCCACGGATAAATTTAAGAGAAGGAGGTGAGAAAAAAACCTGGGAAAGCCTGCGGTTTGAAAGCAAGCCTCTTATCGCTGTAATTACATTACTTTCAAAAATGCAGATTGATATTCAAAATGCTGAAACTAATGTAATATCAAGTCTTTACAGCCAGATCGATGCTTCATCGTTTAAGTTTAATAAGCTTGGTGCACGAATTTTGGCCAAGTCAACCTATGTTTTGGTTGGTGACAAGTTTGAGGCTGAAATTTTCCTTGCTGCTGAAGATACAACCAAACAACCAGAAATTTTTGTAGGTAGCACAAAACTGACTCTTCGCGATGGTAAAGGAATATATACCGTGCCAGCCAGTCAGGTTGGGACGTTTAAGTGGAGTGGTTTAATCAAATACAAAAATCCTGAAGGAAATATTAATAGTTACCCATTCGAAGGAGAATATCAGGTTGGAAAGCCTAGTGCTACAATTTCGCCAACAAAAATGAACGTACTGTATCTTGGAATTCCTAACCCAATAAGGGTTTCCGTTCCTGGTGTAGCGTCCGAAAATTTGGTTGTCACTTTATCCAACGGACGTATTGAAAAATCAGGTGATGATTATCTGGCCTACCCTACTAAATTAGACGCAACCAGCAAGAGCACCTCAATATCGGTTTCAGCTAGGTTTGGTAGTGAAACCCGACCGATGGGTTCGATGGATTTCAGGGTAAAAGAAGTTCCACCGCCACTTGCAACTGTTGGCGGCAAAAATGGTGGGAACCTGAAAAAAGAAGAATTACTGTCTGAAAATGGGATATTTGCTGACCTGAAAGATTTTGATTTCGACCTGAAATTTAAGGTTACTCAGTTCGATGTAACCCTATCAGGAGCAGGTGGATATGTAAAAACATTTAGTTCGAAAGATAATAAGTTTACAAGCGAACAGAGAGATCAGTTCAGTAAACTTGGACAAGGAAGTATTATTTATATTGATAACATTATGGCGAAAGGAGACGATGGCCAGCCAGCTCGTCCGTTATCTCCAATCAGTTTTAAAATAAGATAGTCATGAAAAAGATCTTAGTATTCATTGGAATATTGGCTCTTCTTATCGGAGCATCCAAACAGGAAGCGAAAGCTCAGATAATTGATGGGGCCTATCAACGCGAAGACGTACACAAACGCAAACCTACTCCCCTGCCTTACGTTAGAGAAGCTGATGTTATGTGGCGCAAGAAAGTATGGCGTATTATCGACCTTCGCGAAAAAATGAATCAGCCGTTGTATTTCCCAACCAAAGAAATAGATGGAAGATACAATCTTGTAAACCTGCTTATTCAGGGAGTAAAAGACGGTAAACTTACTGCTTACGATGCAAAAAGCGACGACGAGTTTAAAGTTCCGATGACTTATGAACAAGTTAAAGAAGCCTTTGGCGCTACCACCCGTACCCGTAAAGTACGTAACGTGGATACCGGTGAACTTGAAGATAAAGTTGTAGCCGGAGAAATCCGTTCTGAAGAAGTAAAACAATTCATGTTAAAAGAAGAGTGGTATTTCGACAAACAGACTTCTACCATGAATGTAAGAGTTATCGGGATTTGCCCAATTCAGGAATTCTTTAGAGACGAAGACGTTAACCAGCAACAGGTTCAACGCCGACAGGTGTTTTGGATCTACTTCCCTGAAGCTCGGGAGTTGATGGCTTCAAATGAAGTTTTTAATGACAAAAATACAGCCCGTAATTTGTCATTCGACGATGTCCTTTTGAAACGTAAGTTCAACTCGTATATCGTAAAAGAAGAAAACATATACAACAACAGGGAAATCAGCCAATACCTTGGTAGTAAAGATGCTATGCTTGAAAGTAAACGCATCGAAAATTCGATCTTCGACTACGAGCAGAATCTTTGGGAATACTAATAGTAAATATCATAAGTTAAAGCCTTATGGGAGATTCCTGATAAGGCTTTTTTTTTAGAATTAAGCACCAACAATAGAAGCCTGTTATTGCCGTTTTATGTAATAAAGGCTGCGCTTCCAGAACGAAAAGAAAATATGTATAGAATTCTGCTCATAAGTTTGATTGCCTCATTACTCCTCAGTTCGTGTCATCGCGACTGGATGAGTCAACTAACGAGTGCCCAGAATCGAAAACCATATTTTGAGCCCATTCCATATGGAATGAATTTTATCAAACAGGGAAGCATCAATATTGGCCCTTCAGAAGAAGAAATCGATCGCTCCAGCACGCCGGTGAAAACGGTCTCTGTCCCTTCATTCTGGATCGACGATACTGAAATTACCAATAACGAATACCGCCAGTTTGTTTACTGGGTAAGAGATTCAATCGCCCGTCAGCTACTTTCCGAATCAATTCCTGAATTTTTAATTACAGAAGGAAGAAAAAGTGCTATTCTCGAAAATCCACATCTGAATTGGGCGGAACCCATTGAATGGAAAAACCCGGACTATCAGGAGGCTTTGGAAGCCATATTTATTCCGGAATCGGAACGTTTTTTCAAACAAAAAGAAATTGATGCCCGGAAGTTAAGGTATGAATACTATTGGATTGATTACAAGCAAGCCGCCAAACGGGCCAATAGCTATAATTACGAGACCCAGAAGTACGAGGGAACCGTTGTGGATGCCACCGGAAAAGAAGCCCCAATCCAAAACAGGTCTTCATTTATCATGCACGAAACAGTGCCAATTTATCCTGATACATTGGTTTGGATTCGCGATTATACATTCTCGTACAACGAGCCGTTAACTCAGAAATATTTCTCACATCTGGCCTACGATGAATATCCAGTGGTTGGTGTAACATGGGCTCAGGCCAAAGCATTTTGTCATTGGAGAACTAAGCAAATGAATGCCTTTCAGGAAATGATTAAAAATCCGGGAGTTATGGATTACCGATTGCCTTCGGAAGTTGAATGGGAATATGCAGCGCGTGGTGGACATCAGATGACCCTCTATCCATGGGGAAGCTATTATACCAGGAATGAAGAAGGACGGTTTGTTGGTAACTTTAAACCTTTACGTGGCAATTATGTATCGGATAGCCGAACTAATGTGACTACGATGAAAGTTGCCAATTACCTTCCAAATTCGTATGGTTTATACGACATGGCCGGAAATGTGGCCGAATGGACATCAAATGCTTACGATGAATCGGCTTATCAAATCATCAGCGATTTTAGTCCCGACTTTCAATACAATGCAAAACCTGATGATCCACCTGCAATGAAACGAAAAGTGATTCGTGGAGGATCGTGGAAAGACATCGCTTATTACATCCAGGTTTCGACCCGTAGCTACGAATACCAGGATTCAGCCAAATCCTACATCGGATTCAGATGTGTTCGCAGCACCTTTAAACCAAAGTATTACGAATAGCACATACATAAAAAAGGGGAATTTCTCAATTCCCCTTAATTTATTTTATGCCTAAGGCTAAATATAACGGTCGCCTTTATTCATCCTCACATCATTTACAAACTGCCTGATTTGCTGTTCATCATCCTTGCGGCAAACAAGTAAAGTTCCCTCCGACTCAACTACAATATAACCCTCAAGTCCCTGAAGAACCACCAATTTTTCATTGGGCATATTCACAATACAGTCTTTCGATCCATACAGCATCACATTTTCACCCGAAACGACATTGCCCTGATCATCTCTTTCGGAACTTTCATACAATGCTCCCCAGGTTCCCAAGTCGCTCCACCCAAAATCCGAACACAAAACATATACATTGGATGCTTTTTCCATAATCCCGTAATCAATGGATATATTCTGACATTCAGAATAAGTCTTATTCAGAAATGGAATCTCGTCGGATGTTCCGTATGCCTTTTTCCCTCTTTCGAATAGCTCTGCAACAGAATTTAAATGCTGATGAAAAGCGCTCAGTATCGATTTGAGCGACCAAATAAAAATACCGGAGTTCCAGAAGAATTCTCCGCTTTCAACGAAAATCTTTGCTAAATCCAAATTAGGTTTTTCGGTAAACGTCTTCACTTTATGCAGATTCTCGACTTTACCAACCGGGTGAGTACTTCCTATTTGTATGTATCCATAACCCGTCTCCGGACGATTGGGCCTGATTCCCAATGTAAGCAACCCATCGTGAGTTGAAACGAACTCAAGACCCTTTCTTATCTCCATAAGAAACGTCTCTTCCTGAAGAATAAGATGGTCAGAAGGAGCTACAATAATCTTTGCATCCGGATTTACTTTTTGAATTTTGTAACTGGCATATGCGATACAAGGTGCTGTATTCCGTCTCAAAGGTTCGAGGAGTATCTGGCTGACGCTAAGTTCAGGAAGTTGTTGCATTACAATATCCTTGTAATCGACGCTTGTAACTACAAGAAAATTCTCCTTGGGGCAAATCTTCACAAACCTGTCAAAGGTCTGCTGAAGGAACGTTCGCCCAGTTCCAAGGATGTCCAGAAACTGCTTTGGTCTGTTACTCTTACTTAAAGGCCAGAACCGGCTTCCGATTCCGCCAGCCATTATTATACAATAGGTATTATTCATGATTTACAATTATTTAGGACACTGACAGAAAAATGGACCATTTGTAATTCATTTTTTCTAGACAGGGTCAAATCATTTATCAAGATAATCAGTTTAAAATTAAAAGCCTCGAAAAAACACCTGTTGTGGAATATTTGTACCTTTAACCACCTCGAATAAGGAGCTAACGTTGAGATATTTTTGTCTAATACATTGAATTGTAATTTTTTACTGAAAAATAAACTGAATAAAAAATTAACGAAAGTTATTAATTCTGATTGCCAATGAATGTTTTTAACCAGACAGGTAGATATTTTGCACTTCTGGCAAAAGTTTTCAGTAAACCCGAACGGCATAGTTTATATGTTCGTCAGATTTTCAACGAAATCGATAATCTGGGTGTAAAATCGGTGGGTATAGTTACCGTTATTTCCATATTCATGGGCGGAATTACCACATTGCAGGTTGCTTATAATATGTCGAACCCACTTCTGCCCACTTACCTCATTGGACTTGGAAACCGCGATACACTGATTTTGGAGTTCTCCTCAACCATTCTGGGCCTGATTATGGCCGGGAAAATAGGTTCGAATATTACTTCTGAAATAGGAAGCATGAAAGTAACCGAGCAAATTGATTCGCTTGAAATTATGGGCGTTGTTTTGATGTTCCCTGTTCTTTACGTTCTCAGCGTTTTCTTTGGGCTTATTGGTGGGCTTATTGTTGGACCAGCTGTTGGAGCTGTTACCGCAACCGACTACCTGAATGGCATTCAATACATGTTCAATCCTTATTACGTTACCTACTCGCTGATTAAATGCCTTGTTTTCGGTTTCCTGATATCGTCAATCTCGGCTTTTTTTGGATACACCGTTGAAGGAGGTGCTTTCGATGTTGGTACTGCCAGTACCCGCGCTGTGGTTAACACCAATATACAGATCCTGGTTTGGGACTTGATTTTAACTCAATTGCTTTTGTAAGATGATCGAAGTTAAAAACGTATATAAATCGTTTGAAAATAAAGAGGTTCTAAAGAATATCTCCAAGGTGTTCAATAAAGGTGAAACCAACCTGATTATCGGGCGAAGCGGCTCAGGAAAAACTGTTTTGCTGAAATCGATTGTTGGGTTGCACGAAGTTGACCGGGGTCAGATTTTGTATGATGGCCGCGATTTTACATCAATGGGAATAAAACTCCGAAAACAACTCAGGAAGGAAATGGGCATGGTTTTCCAGGGAGGTGCTTTGTTCGATTCATTGACGGTTGAAGAAAATGTACGCTTCCCGCTTGATATGTTTTCTGAGCTTTCGACCGCTGAAAAGCAAAAACAGGTTGATTTTTGCCTCGAACGGGTAAATATTCGCGATGCCAACAAGCTTTACCCTTCAGAAATTTCAGGAGGAATGCAAAAACGTGTCGCTATTGCCCGGGCCATTGTGTTGAATCCCAAATATTTGTTTTGCGATGAGCCTAATTCAGGACTAGATCCTGAAACATCGATGGTTATTGACGAGCTGGTTCATTCCATCACCGTTGACTTGAAAATCACAACTATCATCAATACGCATGATATGAATTCTGTGATGGAGATTGGTGACAATATTCTGTTTATTTCCGAAGGCGAAATGTGTTGGGAAGGTAACAGAACTGAGATATTGCATTCAACCAACCAAAAACTTCAGGAGTTTGTATTTGCCAACAAACAGTACCAGCGAATACGAGACGATAAAATCAACCAATAAATATTTGCAATTTATGATATAGCAAAGGCTCCGATCTTTTTCAGAAAGATCGGAGCCTTCTGTTTATATCGATTGTTAAAAAGACTCAAATATCTGCTTTGATTCAATTAAGCTGTTATTTTTGCAAACAAATTAATCGGAAGGTATTGATGCTGAAACGACTGTTGCCCACAAAAAGAATAGAAGCGAATGAATATCTGGTACTTCTTTACCGGTTTTCGCTCCTGATGCTTGTTTATTCTGTATGTCGCATTCTTTTTTTCTTATTTAACACAGCCTCGTTTCCCAAAGTCACCTTTTTCTCATTCCTGACCATTCTGAAAGGGGGCTTGATGTTCGATACCAGTGCCTTGCTCTACCTGAATGCCGTATATATTCTTTTGTTTTTGTTGCCTCTCCAATTCAAATTCAGCAGCTGGTACCAAAAATTCCTGAAGTGGTTTTTCATGTTTACCAACGGAGTAGGCATTGCCTTTAACCTGATCGACATTGTTTATTTTCGCTATATCCTGAAACGTACAACCGCCAGCATGTTTGATGTGGCAGCTTTTGATGCCGGTAACACCAACCTAATCATGCGCTTTTTCTACGACTTCTGGTATATCCCGCTCATGCTGGTTGTCTTCATGTTTGCGCTTTCGGCTTTATATGACATGTTGAAGCCCAAACCCTTCAGGCTACGAAATCAATTTATTTATTTTTTGTCAGGATTGCCCGTAATTTTCATTGTATTTGTTCTTTCGGTTATTGGTATGCGTGGCGGTTGGCGTCACAGTACACGCCCCATCAACATGAATAATGCCGGCGCTTTTGTGCAGGCTCCTGAAGAGATGGCAATTGTTCAAAATACACCTTTTTGCATTTTCCGGACATGGGGAAAGAAAGCTTTTGTGCACAAGAAATATTTCGCTTCGGAAGAAGAACTGAATCGCATTTATTCACCGGTACATATTCCGCAATCCGTTGAGCCACCGAAAAAAGACAACGTGGTGATCATTATTCTCGAAAGCTTTAGCCGGGCATTCGTTGGTTCACTAAATCCCCAGCTTACTGATCCTCGCGACCGGAGTTACACGCCTTTTCTCGATTCGCTGATTCACGAAAGTCTGGTATTTACCAATGCTTTTGCCAACGGACGCAAATCCATTGATGCCATTCCGTCAGTAACTGCAAGTATTCCCGCATTAGTGCTGCCTTATGTCATTTCCGAACGATCGGGAAACGCCATCAACAGTATTGCCAGCCTGCTTTCGCCGCAAGGCTACCAGACAGCCTTCTTCCACGGCGCACCCAATGGGTCGATGGGATTCGACGCATTCACCAAAATTGCCGGATTTCAGCGGTATGTCGGGAAAAATGAATATGGCATCGAAGCCGATTTTGACGGAATCTGGGGCGTTTGGGACGAACCTTTCTTCCAGTTCTTTGCGCACGAAATGAATAAAATGCAGGAACCGTTTGCCACAACTTTGTTTTCGGTATCATCTCACCATCCTTACGAAATTCCGGCCAAATACAAAGGCAAGTTTCCAGAAGGACGTATTCCGTTGAACAAGTGCATTCGTTATACCGATCATTCTCTCCAAAAATTTTTCGACACTGCCCGTAAAATGCCATGGTTTAAAAATACCTTGTTTGTGATTACTGCCGACCACGCCGTTGATTCGGACATCAAGGAATACTATACCTCGGTAAATTATTTTGCTATACCTTTAATTTTTTATAAGCCCGACGGTAGCCTTAAAGGTGTTGACAATGAGCTGGCTGAGCAAATTGATATTCTTCCTACAGTATTGAGTTATCTGAATTATCCCAATCCATATCTGGCATTTGGCACCAACCTGTTCGATAAAAACAGCCGGAGATTTGTGATCAATTACATTCAGGATTCGTACCAGTTTTTGAGTGGCGATTATGCCTTTTACCTCACCGACGATAAACTGACCGCAATTTACAACCGCAAAGAAGATCCGGAGCTAAAGAAAAACCTGATTGGAACTGTTGATTTTACAGTCGAACAGCTATTGCCAAAAGCAATTGTTCAGCAATTTAATAACCGAATGGCCGACAACCGGATGGTGGTAGGAAAATAGCAGACAGCCTACGTAAAAAGTTTTCACCTCAGATTACCCCAACCTGAAATTTGAAACCTGGAACTAGATTTGTTCCCAGCCGTCGCGGTAATTATGCCTGATCCATTCTTCGGCTGAAGCCAGCGCCGGAATTGTATCGTATTTGGTATCGAACTTGGGATCGCCATTCACCACTTCAAACTTATTGGAAGTAACCACCCTGATTTTTTCAGATTGCCCGATATTGGTGAATTGCATGTTTTTGCCATCCCACAACAAACGTTTCCGCAAATCCTGAAGCCTGACAGCCAGAACGCCCATCACGACCATTTCGTTGAACGGACCCGAGTATCCGAAATGAGAACTGGCTTCTACCCGATTGTCTTTGCTCTCTTTGGCCGCGCGAATCCAGTCCTGTTCATGGCCGTTGGTATCGGCGTTTTGAATGCGACGGATTATTTTCTCTGGCTGATCAAAATGGGCCATTTCGGAAGTCGGCAGCAAGGTCGGATTTGAACCATAACACCCCGTCATGATTTTCCCTTTCGTACCATAAAAAATAACACCACCATTCCAATCACCCATCGGCTCGTCATCTTTCAATTCTTCCGGACGCTCAGGCAACATTCCTCCATCATACCAGGTTACTTTCACTTCAGGCATGGCCACCTTAGCCAGATTATCACGCCGCGGAAACCAATAGGTTACTTTCTCGGCATTGGGAGCCGACTCATTATTTATCTGGGTAGAACTAGCCTCAACAGCCGATGGATATTGCAGCATCAATGCTTTAAAAACCGGATCGAGAATGTGGCAGGCCATGTCGCCAAGTGCGCCAGTGCCAAAATCCCACCATCCGCGCCAGTTCCAGGGAGTATAAACTTCGTGGTAAGGTCTGAATTTTGCCGGACCAATAAAAAGATCCCAGTTTAGTGTCGAAGGCACTTTCATCCTTTCAGTAGGACGTTCCAAACCCTGAGGCCAGATAGGACGGTTGGTCCATGCATCAACAGCGGTTACTTCGCCAATGGTTCCGGCCCAAATCCATTCGCAAACCCGACGAATTCCTTCACCCGAATTTCCCTGATTACCCATCTGTGTGGCAACTCCATAGCGTTTAGCTGTTTCAGTCATTATCCGCGATTCAAAAACCGAATGAGTCAATGGCTTCTGAAGGTAAACGTGATAGCCTGATTTCATTGCCATTAAGGCCGGTAATGCGTGTGAATGATCGGGAGTAGCGATCATTACCGCATCAATATCTTTTTGTTTGGCAAACATTTCGCGGTAATCCTGGTACTTGGCAGCCAACGGCCATTTACGGAATGCATTCCGCCCCGCATATTTCCAATCAACATCGCATAAAGCCACAATATTTTCGGTGTCCATATTCGAAAGGTTGTTGAAACCCATTCCGCCAACACCAATGCCGGCAATATTCAGTTTATCGCTCGGCGCTTTGTGCCCAAGCCCGGCAATTACCTTCGAGGGTAAAATTGTGACCGCTGTTGCAGCAAGAGCTGTTGTTCCGATAAAATGCCTCCGGCTTATGCTTGATTGATTCTTTCCCATGGTAATGCCACTTCTGTAGGTTGATTTTCTGATGCGGTGAAAATAGCCATTCCGATTTAAATTCAGAAATGAATAGCCCGTTCAAATAGTTAAAGAATGAAAAAAGGCGGATATTTTCATATCCGCCTTCAAAAATATAGCATTTATAATTATGCTGGCATATCTGGTAAACTCCAAGGTTTACGGTAAGTATGTTTAATCAATTCAGCTGCAAATTGAGTAGCAGGAATTGGATCGGTATAAGTTTTATTGAATGTTGGGTGACCGTCGTGAATTTTGAATCCATCTTCGATAACGATTTTGATTTTTTCGTCATCATTAATATTGGTGAATTTCATGTTAGCTCCATCCCATTCCAGTTCTTTGTTCAAAGTCTGCAAGCGGACAGCCAAAACGCCCATTACTACCATTTCGTTGAATGGTCCGGCCATACTGAAATCTGAAGCAGTCATTACACGGCTTTCAGGAGATTCTTTACATGCACGTACCCAATCCATTTCGTGTGAAGTTTCAACACGACGACGGAATTTAGGAGCATTTTCTGGTTTTTCAACTGTGCCATTCGGACGCAGAATCCATGGGTTTACACCATAGCAACCGCAAACTAAAATACCTTTTGTTCCGTGGAAAAGTACGCATCCGCCCTGATCGTTTGGTTCTTTTCCTGCTGGCCATCCTGCCGGAAGCATTGGTTTGATACCACCATCGTACCAGTAAACTTCAACCTGAGGAAGTTCAGCTTTCTTAGAGCCTTTCCACTGACGTTTTACTTTACGTGCAGGGAAGGTCAGTTTAACTGATTGTGCAGTTGGAGCACAATCCTGAAGCAATAAAGTTGAATTTCCCTGAGCTTTAGTTGGATATCCCAGTTCAAGACCAGTAAATACCGGGTGCAAAATATGGCAGGCCATATCGCCTAATGCTCCTGTACCATAAGCCCACCAGCCACGCCAGTTCCATGGGTGATAAACTTCGTTGTATGGACGCATTTGTGCCGGACCGGTAAATAAATCCCAATCCAGTGTATCAGGAACCCATTGACCTTGTTTTGGAGTATTTAATCCTTGTGGCCAGATTGGACGGTCGGTGAAAGCTTCAACTTTAGTCACTTCGCCAATTTCGCCGTTGGCAAGCCATTCACAGGTAAGGTTAACACCTTCGCCTGATGAACCCTGGTTACCCATTTGTGTAGCAACTTTATTTTTTGCTGCCAGTTTGGTCAATAAGCGAGACTCATAAACGGTATGAGTCAATGGTTTTTGTACGTATGCATGTTTGCCCATTTCCATGGCAGTTGCTGCAATAATAGCGTGAGTGTGGTCAGCAGTAGCAACTACAACACCATCAATCGACTTGCCAATTTCGTCGTACATTTTTCTCCAGTCTTTGTACTGTTTGGCACCTGGGAATAATTTGAATGTAGGATCAGCATATTTCCAGTCCACATCGCAAAGACCAACAATGTTTTCTGATTTAAGGTTCTTCAGGTTAGCTGCTCCCATACCGCCGACACCAATACCGGCAATGTTTAATTTGTCACTTGGAGCTTTGTGCCCCATACCAGCGATTACGTTACTTGGAAGAATAGTAACTGCAGCCGCTGCCGTTGCTGAAGTAGCAATGAAAGATCGTCTGTTAAGTTTGTTTTCCATCGGTTAAATTTTTGATTTAGGTATGACTAAAATCTTATTCTGATCAAAAAAATCTCCTAAAGGTAAAATTATATTGCCTATTCACCAAGAGCAATCTGCCGATCTTTTAAAATATGGGATTCTGCCCACTTAAAGCTATTTTGAAGTGTTTTTCAAACACTTAACCATAAACACAAGTAAATGAATTTTTTCGGATAGCTTTTGTCTATTCTGTATTGAAAAATTCGATTTGACCCGCAAACAATCGGAACCTATATTTGTCTATTATTTTTAACAATTCTAAATTATTAATACACATATTATGAAGACTATTGGAGAAAAATTCCCTGCATTTACTAAAGAAGCCGTGGTTTCACTGGAACCTGGAAAAGAGTTTAAAACATTTACCAATGCCGACATCAACGGCAAATGGACCGTATTCTTCTGGTGGCCGCTCGATTTTACTTTTGTTTGCCCAACCGAAATAGTATCGTTCAATCAGCATTTTGAAGAATTCGAAAAACGTGGTGCAAATGTAGTTGGAGCATCTATCGATTCTCAGTTTGTTCACCTGGCCTGGAGAAACAGCCACCCTGGATTGAAAGCGCTAAAATTCCCTATGGTAGCTGATACCAGCAAATCACTTTCGGAAGAACTTGGAATTTTGGAACCTGTAAATAAAATTGCTTACCGCGCAACATTCATCATCGATCCGGAAGGCACCATTCAGCACGTTTCGGTTAACGGATTAAATGTAGGAAGAAACGTAAATGAAATCATCCGCATTTTGGATGCTCTTCAAACCGGAGAATTAACTCCTTGCGATTGGGTACCTGGAGAAGCAACTCTGTAAACGTTTTGTAAATCATAGAATAAGGTAATTGGGCTGTCAGAAATGGCAGCCCTTTTTATTTGCATTCATATAAGGAAAAGGATTCCATCCTTTAAGAAAGTTGTAATCCTTTTCCTAAATAAAACACTAAAATTATAAAGTTGATTTTCTGTACATTTTGAAGAACAGAAGCGGGAAGAATGCAAAATTAAGGATTACAAAGATCGGAA
>JAJZSZ010000081.1 GCA_021849365.1 Bacteroidota bacterium
CCGATCTCGGCCTGGTTGTGGGAAAAGCGGGTGAGAGGAATTGAATAACAGCAATCCGAAATATCAAAAAAGGTCTACCGTTTTGCGGTAGACCTTTTTTATTGGCTGCTTTGTCGGTTCCCTATTTTGCAAATTTCATTTCGTTCAGTAAATAACCGGCACCGCCAAATTTGTCCATGATAAACAGGGTGTAGCGAATATCGACGTTGATACAGCGCTGCAACTTGGGTTCAAAAATGATGTCGCCACTCATAGCCTCCCAGTTTCCATCGAACGCTGTCCCGATTAACTCACCGTTTTTATTAAGAACCGGACTTCCGGAGTTTCCACCAGTAATGTCGTTGTTTGTCAGGAACGCCACTGGCATCCGCCCGTCTTTCAGCGCATACTGGCCAAAATCTTTGTTGACGTAGAGCTCTTTCAGCTTGGCTGGCACAACAAATTCCCAATTGTTCGGATCTTCTTTCTGCATCACACCATCAAGAGTCGTAATGTTGTCGAAGATTACCCCGTCTTTTGGTGAGTAATTCAGTACTTTTCCGTATGTCAGACGCATGGTAAAGTTGGCATCGGGATACATGGCTTTCCCCGATTTCATCTCGAGAGTACCGGCAATGTATTGTTTCTGACCTTTGGCATATCGCGTGCGGAAAGGCTCCATTTCGCGGGTATATTTTGCGATGGCATCGGCAATATTTTTGCCGGCGATGTAGGCTGGATCATTCTCAATCAGCTTTTTGTCACCTGCAAGAGCTGCCTTCAGCTTTTCTTCGGAAGTGAAAACCGACTGTTTGAACATTGCTTCGACATAAGCATCAATATCACCATGGTATTTTGTTTCAATTTTTTTGTAGAGTTCGGGAAGATCGTCTGCCTGAACTTTCTCTTTAACCAGTTTCAACATGGCCTTTGCTACTTTTATGTCGGTAGCCACATTATAATCTTTATAAAACTCCGATGGATCAGGCGTCCCGTTGGGTTTACGGTTGTCGGTTTTTGGAGCATAATTCACAGCTGCCGTTGTGAGTTCAATCGAGTTGAGCGCTTCGGTGTAATACTTTAAAGTGTATTGCAATTTGGCTCGGCCTTCAATAGCCGATTTCACATCGGATAATGCTTTCCCGTATTTTTCAGTCCGCGCGACATCGGTTGCAACCCAATCAGCAAAAGCTTTTTCTTCAGAAGCTCTGCGTTCGTATACTTTCAGCTTGGCAAAGGTTTCGTTCATACCGATTGCTTTTTTCCAATAGTTCGATGAGCGGGCGTATTTGTTTGAATATTGCAGCCTGATTTTCGGATCGGCAACCATATCGTTCATCAGTACATTCTGACGAATACCTCTAACCTGAATGGTTATTGCATTAATAATATCGCTGGTTTCCTTCACTTCAAATGAAGTCATGAAGCGGTTGGTTCTTCCGGGGTAGCCCATCACCATTGCCGGATCGTTTTGCTTAACACCTTTCAGTGAAATCGTCAAAAACTTTTTAGGTTTGAAAGGAACATTGTCCTTCGAGTATTCAGCCGGGTTATTGTTTTTGTCAGCATAAATGCGGAACATGCTGAAATCGCCGGTGTGGCGCGGCCACATCCAGTTATCGGTATCAGCGCCAAATTTGCCAATAGATGATGGTGGGGCTCCTACAAAACGAACATCGCTGTATGTTTTTGAAATAATCAGGTAATATTGATTTTCGCCATAAAACGGAACTACTTTTCCTTTAAGGTACTTATCAGATCCTATCTCTTTGCTTATCAATTGATCCGAGATTTTTTTCAGTGCTTCTTCCTTAGCTGTCGGATCGGTTATCGAAGCAATTGCATGGGTTACTTCAGAGGTAACATCAACAAAGCGATCAAGAAAAGTCACAGTTAATCCGGGTGCCGGAATTTCTTCTTCGTGACTTTTAGCCCAGAATCCGTTCATCAGGTAATTGTGCTCAACCGAACTTAATTTCTGAATGGTGGCATATCCGCAATGGTGATTGGTCAACACCAGGGCATCTTTCGAGATGATTTCAGCAGTGCAGCCACCTCCAAATTGCAACACTGCATCTTTTAGGCTGGAGTTGTTAATGTCGTAGATATCTTTTGCTGACAATTTAAAACCCATGTCCGACATGGTTTTAATATTCAGTTTTTGGATCAGTGGAAGCATCCACATGCCTTCGTCAGCTTTTAACGAACCCACTGATAAAACAATGGAAAGAAAGATTACAGCAAATTTTTTAATAATCATTGAATCCTATTTTTTTGGTTTTTAATTTTTATTCGCATAAGCTGGCAATATAATAAAATTGTATCGGGAACAAAATGAGAAACGAAATGCCAGCCATTTGGCGCTATTTGTATGCGATCAGGTGGATTGAATTACACCAAAATCGTACATTTTTCACTATTTAATTATCTACATATCTATTTGTTGTAATATTAGATAATATTTTCCATCTTTGAACGTTCCTAAAGTCAATGAATTCGAGTTGCGAATATCCTATTCGTTCCAATTCATCATCTTCTTAAAAAAAACCAAAGTCAGCCTTCCCAAGGGAACCGTTCCCATTGTGCCCATTTATTATTGTCTTTAAAGGTCGGTTTTGTTGTTACAATTCCGGAATAGTCGGGCGTGGCAATGACCACGTATGAAATAACGAAGTTGTTCCATATCGATGGACGAACTTTCTCTTATTAAATGTGAAAACCTCAAATCATTGATTTATGAATTTAAAACATCTAAGATCAGTTCTTGCAGGGTTATTGTTTTTGGTCGCTTTTTCTTGCAATAAAGATCAACTAAAAGAAATGAGTAACGAGGAAACAGTAGCCAGTACCAATCAAACGGTAACCCTCAAAGCTGGAGCAATTGATTTGCCGGGAAGAGTGTTAGCCTCGAATTGCTTCCAGTGTCACGGAACAAATGGCTATGCCGGTGAACTGAAAATAGGCGAACAAAGCGCCTCAAGCATCATTTCCGACATCAATGAAATGAAAACGAAAGATTCCCGATCGAACATCATGATTGTTCATGCCAAAGCCTATACGGACGAGGAAATTAAATTAATTGCAACCTATATTTCACAACAAACCAAATATTAAACATGGAACGCAGACGATTTTTGCAAAATCTGGGAGCAACCGCAGTAGGTTTTTCCTTCTTAAAGTCTACTATGGCCAGTCAGCTCTCTGCCGGCGCTGATGCTGCCGGACGCGTTGTTGTGGTTGGTGGTGGGATGGCCGGAACTACCGTTGCCAAGTATCTCCGTTTTTGGGGAGGAACTGGTATGGATGTCACTTTGGTTGAGCCTAATGCAACTTATTATTCCAATATTTTCAGCAATATGGTTTTAACCGGAGAACGGACTTTGAGCCAGCTCTCTTTTAATTACAATATCCTGAAAAGCAAATATGGAGTAAAAGTTCAAAACTATTCGGTAAAAGCGATCGATCCTGTCGGAAAGAAAGTCACGCTGTCGAACGGTACAATATTGCCTTACGACCGTTTGGTGCTTGCTCCCGGAATCGATTTTGAACCGCTTCCAAATTTGACTGGCTCGGCGGCCAATCAGGCTAAAATTGTTCATGCCTGGAAAGCCGGAGAACAAACGGTATCGTTGCAGAACCAAATCAAGGCAATGACAAGCAAAGACACTTTTATTCTTACCATCCCTCCGGCACCTTACCGCTGCCCGCCCGGACCGTATGAGCGTGCCTGTGTGGTTGCCGATTACCTGAAGCGAACCAAAGGAGGCGGTAAGGTAATCGTCCTGGATGCGAATCCGAGGATTTTGGCAGAACCACTGAATTTTACCAAGGCTTTTAATGAAACTCACAAAGGAATCATTACCTATGTTCCTAATGCGCCGATAGCCAGTATCAACGCCGATACGATGAAAATTACCACCACTTCCGGAGGTATTTATACAGGGAAAGTGATCAATGCCATTCCAACTCACAAGGCTGGAAATCTGATCACGCAGTCGGGCATCGGATTAAACAACAGCCTCGATAGCAAATGGGCTGCGGTCAATGTGCTTTCGTATGAATCTACCAATCCGGATCTGGCGGGTATTCATATCATCGGCGATTCGTCGTCCACCACTCAGCCCAAGGCCGGACATATTGCCAATGCCGAAGCTAAAGTTTGTGCCGATGCCATTATTCAATTGCTGAAAAATGGTGCCGTTAATCCGGTCCCGATGACCAATTCATCCTGCTTCACGCCAATCACTAAAACTACAGCATCGTGGTTGTCAGTGGTATATCGCTACGATCCCGCTTCAAAATCGATGTTGCCTGCCGGAAACGGTGTAACTGAATCGAACGGAGCTACTTCCGAGAATTTTGAAGATATGCTGAAATGGTTCAACAACCTGATGGCCGATACGTTTGCATAAATGATTCAATAAATTAAATCATGAACAGCCTTGCAATTGCAGGGCTGTTTTTATTTGCAGGCAACACAACATCCCGATCATTTTCTTGTTTATCTTTTGTTCAGTGTAAATTGTTTCTGCAGATTTGCTTACTTTTGATTATTACTGAAAACAAAATAGAATGAAAACTATCCTGATTACCGGTGGCGCCGGTTTTATCGGATCACATGTGGTCCGGCTTTTTGTAACCAAATATCCTGAATATAAAATCGTTAATCTCGATAAATTAACCTACGCCGGAAACCTGGCGAATCTGAAGGATATCGAAAATTATCCAAATTACGAGTTTGTGAAAGGCGACATTGTTGATGCCGACTTCATCCTGAAGTTGTTTGTTGAAAGGCAGTTCGACGGAGTGATCCATCTGGCTGCCGAATCGCATGTCGACCGTTCGATCAGCAATCCTACCGAATTTGTGTTTACCAACGTAATTGGCACGGTGAATTTGCTGAATGCGGCCCGCCATATTTGGAAAGACAATTCTGAAGTCAAACGCTTTTACCATATTTCTACCGATGAGGTTTACGGAAGTTTGGGTAACGAAGGTATGTTTACCGAAGAAACCGCATACGATCCGCACAGTCCGTATTCGGCGTCGAAAGCCAGTTCCGACCATTTTGTGCGCGCGTACCACGACACTTTTGGCATTCCGGCGGTGGTTTCCAATTGCTCAAACAACTATGGCTCGTTCCAGTTTCCTGAAAAGCTGATCCCGCTGTTCATCAACAACATCAAGCACAATAAAGCGCTGCCGGTTTACGGGAAGGGCGAAAATGTGCGCGACTGGTTGTGGGTTGAAGATCATGCCCGCGCCATTGACGTGATTTACCACAACGGCAAAAATGGCGACACTTATAACATTGGCGGCCATAACGAATGGACTAACATCAGTCTGATTAAATTAATGTGCAGCATCATGGACCGCAAACTTGGTCGCGAAGCCGGTGAATCGGAAAAACTGATTACCTACGTGAAAGACCGCGCCGGACACGATTTGCGCTATGCCATCGACTCGACCAAATTGCAGAAAGAATTGGGCTGGGTGCCAAGTCTTCAGTTTGAGGAAGGGTTGGAAAAAACCATCGACTGGTACCTGGTCAATACTGAATGGATGGAAAATGTAACCAGCGGCGATTACCAGAGCTATTACGAAAAGCAGTATCAGAACCGGTAAAAAGCTGGGACAAAAGCAACAATATCAGTCAGGGTTTCACACGAAGTGAAGCCCTGATTTGTTTTAAGCAGGAAGGAATTCAGGAACTTTTTCTTAAATTGACAATTCATTTAAACCTGAAACCATGAAACGCCGCACTTTCTTTAAAACCACTGCATTGGCCGGTGGAACTTTAGCCGTTGCACCGCTGAATTCCTGTGTTCAAAATCCGGCGAGGCAAGCTGCTCCGGAAGATTTTACTTCGTTCGAACTGAATGAAATCTCCATCAGTCAGCTTCAGGAAAAGATGAAAGCGGGAACAATGACTTCGGAAGAAATCACCCGCAAATATCTTGATCGGATTGAACAGATCGACCAAAACGGACCGAAACTTCGGTCGGTCATTGAGGTTAATCCCGAAGCTTTGGAAATTGCAAAGCAACTGGATGCTGAACGAAAATCGGGGAAAGTACGCGGACCGCTGCATGGTATTCCGGTGCTGATTAAAGACAATATCGATACTGGTGATAAAATGCAAACCACAGCCGGTTCGCTGGCTTTGGTGGGTGCTCTGGCTCCTGACGATGCGGCAATTATCGCAAAGCTTCGCGAGGCTGGGGCCGTGTTGTTGGGTAAAACCAACCTGAGCGAGTGGGCCAATTTCCGTTCTACACGTTCGTCGAGCGGCTGGAGTGGGAGAGGCGGACAGGTTCGCAATCCGTATAGCACCGATCGCAGTCCTTGCGGCTCAAGCTCGGGAACCGGGGTGGCTGTTTCGGCCAATTTGTGTGCTATCGGAATTGGAACTGAAACCGATGGCTCAATCGTTTGCCCGTCAGGAATTAACGGCATTGTGGGCATTAAACCTACTTTGGGTTTGTGGAATGGTGATGGGATTATCCCGATTTCGCACAGTCAGGATACCGCAGGACCAATGGCCCGGTCGGTTGCAGATGCCGCGATTTTATTAGGTGCGCTGGCCGAAAAACCTCAGGATTTCACTTCTGAACTGAAATCAGATGGACTGAAAAATGCCCGAATTGGCATTGCTGCTGATTTCTTTGGGTTCAGCAAGGAAGTTGACCAATTGATGGCAAAGGCTGTTCAAACCCTGAAAGATGGCGGGGCAACGGTGATAGAAAACTTGAAATTCGAGAACCGCGAGGAATGGGGAAAATTGGAATGGCAAGTACTGATTTCGGAATTCAAAGCTGATCTGAATGCTTACCTGCAAACCCGCGCCGGACTGAAAGTACAATTATTGGCCGATTTGATCGCGTTTAACCAAGCTAATGCCGACACGGAATTGAAATGGTTTGGACAGGAAATATTTGAAGATGCCGAAAAAACCAAAGGATTGGACGATCCGGAATATAAAAAGGCACTGGAGAAAGTGAAGGAGATGTCACAAAAAGGCATCGAAAAGATGATGGATGAGCACCAATTGGATGCCTTGATTGCTCCTACGAACGGCCCATCATGGACAATTGACCTGGTTAACGGCGACCACTTTGGTGGCGGAAGTTCGGAACCTGCTGCCATTGCCGGATTTCCTGCCATAACTGTTCCGGCAGGTTTTGTACACGGGTTGCCGGTAGGCATTTCGTTTTTTGGTCGTGCATGGAGCGAGCCCACTTTGATTAAACTGGCATATGCCTATGAACAAGCCACGAAACACCGCAATTCGCCGGGATTTTTGAAGAGTATTGAATAACAGGAAAAGTCATTAGAGAACTTCCTAATGACTATTGACTTTTTTCGTTTTCCTATATCCAATCCACCAAATAAAGAATCCGCTGATGAGTACAATCAGGATGCAAAGTCCGGACAGCGGCACATAAAGAATATAGAACATACCCAGAATTGGCTCGAAGATTCGGCCTGTATGGATTTCAAGTGAAAGGTTCCACAAGGATATGGGGCTTTTCTGAATAATTTCAGCACTCATTTCACCAAATTGTCCGGAATGACGAATGGGTAAAACACCGTGATTATAGTCGAAGTAAAATTCTTTTCCTGCGGAGTCTGCAAACCAGCCATCGATCATGTCTTTCGAAACCGGTGGCCCCGCTACTTGTGGCGCCTGGTATGGGTTTCCGGATAGATAATCGAAAACTTGTCCACTGAGCGGATTCCACAAAAACAGGCCATTGAACGATCCCACCAGATAAGTGCTTTCACCTTTCTTTTCGAGCACATTGCAACCCATTACACTCACAGGTGGTTCGGCAGGAAGGCGTCGCATCGGTTCTTTCAGATTTTCGTCGGTAAAGAAAATGCCGTCGTAGGTCGAGAACAGAAAAATATGTTGCTGCTCGTCGTACAAAACACGGCGCAGCTTGTCGTACCAGGGATTCGGCGAACTCAGCACTGTTCCGGGAATGGGCGAAACCGTCGAACTGGCAATGGCAATCAGTAGCGGAGGCCGAAGAAACATGCCTGTGATAGTTACGAAAATCAGGAATGGAATAAAAATCCAGCCCAGACGGTTGTGCCATTTCAGGTTGAAATTTCGTGCTGAAACCAGCTTGGCATTGTCTTTTTTTCGTTCGCGCCGCCTGCGAAGCCATCCCGGAAACAGGAAATGCAGCAGTCCGGTAATCGAAATGATGAGGATAACCAAGCCAAACAAATCGACGATAAGTTTTCCGACATGCCCCCAAATCTCGCCACTGTGCAGCAGCCAAAGGGTTTTAAACAGGCTGGCTTTGCCGTCGTAGCCTACAGGAGCAGGAATAACCAATGGAAAGAAATTAATGCCGTCAGAACTTTTCAGGAGGAATGAACGGGTTTGCACCAAGAGATCATTTTGCTTCAGGATGATATCAGTGATGCGGTCTTCTGAAACGGGTAATGGAATTTTTTGCCATTGTTTTGCCGCAACCGAATATTCATAAAGCCCGAAATAGGTTCCGGCGAGGAGTTTTCCCTCAGGAGTCTTCAGAATTTTACTGATTTTTCGGTTGTCGATTCCCTTTGGGAATCCGGCATTCCAGTCTTGAAACGTCTGGAATCGATCTGTAGTGATCCAAATACCAATGTTGCCATAAACCAGAGCAGAGTCGCCTCCCAACTGAATGACCGATTTCACGGCTCCTTTATTCCAGTTTTGGTAGCTGTATTCGTTGGGTAAAATTTTCCGGCTGATGTCGATTGACGAAATCAATTCGCGGTGGTTCATGAAAATTCCGGAGAGGCTAAACAGAATGACGAACAGGGTAATCACAATACCCGGCCATTTGTGGAATTTCCGAAGCTTCTTTAATATCGAGTTTTTTGTCATTGTTCAATTGTTTCGTTACAAATGTAGTAACAGCGTGGTTTTAAAAGTGTAACAATCGTTACAAATACTGGTTTTACTTTTTACTTTAAACTTTTGCGTTGTCCCTCGTTTGACTGTCACATTTTTCTATTTTTGTTCGTCAAATCAATCCATCACTGTCATGAAAGTTTTCAAGTTTGGAGGTGCATCAGTAAGTTCAGCCCACGCTGTACGCAATTCGGTTAATATCCTGAAAATGTATCCGGAAGAGAAGGTTTTGGTGATTTCGGCTATGGGTAAGACCACGAATGCGCTCGAAATTGTTGCCCGGAAATATTTCAATCAGGACCCGGAGGTATGGACCATTTTTCAGGAGGTGAAAGATTATCACGAAGGAATCGTTGCCGAACTTTGGGGCGAGCCAACCGAGGTGCCTGAAGTAGAGAGACTTTTTACACAGTTGAGTAACCGGATTAAGGGAGATCGCTCGTTGAACTTCGATTACGAATACGACCAAATTGTGGCTTATGGGGAGTTGATTTCGACACAGATTATCAGTTCGTATTTCAATAAAATTGGCTTGAAGAATCGGTGGGTGGATGTTCGGAATTGCCTTAAGACTGACGACCAGTTCCGTGAGGCTAATATCAACTGGGAACTTTCGGTGCGGCTGGCTAAACGATTGTTTACTTTCGAATCAGAAGATTTGTACATCACTCAAGGCTTTATTGGCGGCACGCTAACCAACCAAACTACCACTCTTGGCCGCGAAGGATCGGACTACACAGCTGCTATCCTGGCTAACCTTCTCGATGCCGAAGATGTGAGTATCTGGAAAAATGTGCCTGGAATTTTAAATGCCGACCCTGACTTTTTTGCCAACACACAAAAGCTGGATGAATTATCATACAGAGAGGCTATAGAGTTGTCGTATTCAGGGGCAAAGGTAATTCACCCGAAAACGATCAAACCATTGCAGAACAAGCATATCCCGTTGTTTGTAAAATCGTTTCTTGAGCCTGAAAAACCGGGAACAATCATTCACTCGGTAGAACATGCGTTGGAACTGGTTCCGGTGATCATCATGAAAAAGAACATGGCTTTGATTACGCTTACTCCAAACGATTATTCGTTTATCAGCATAACCAGCGTGTCGGATGTGTTTAGTTTATTTGCCAAATACCGCCTGAAGGTTGGACTTTTGCAGCAGTCGGCTGTCGATCTTTCGCTGGCTTTTGACGAACCTGAGCAAGGTATCGACAATCTTATAAGTCAGTTACAACAGAAATTTGAAGTGAAATACAATACAGGTCTCGATTTGGTAACTATTCGATATTATAATGCCGAATCGGTTGTCCAGATTTCGGAAGGCCGTAAAATTTATATTGAACAGAAAAGCCGCAGAACCGCGAGAATGTTGCTGAAATAAATTAATTTACATATTAGTTTTTCCCAAATTACATTTTAATTGACATAACTTCAATAAATTTGGTTTTTGAAAATGATTTTGATAAATTGATGGATCATTATAGATATTGGTCATTTTTAAACTAATTTTATGAGGTCATTAATTTTTATATTCCTAATTTTTGTTTCCTTTTCTGCTTATAATCAAACTATTGAAGCAAAAAAAATATCATCAGCCAGTTTTAAGGAGTATTATTCCATTGATAAATCCACAAACCTAAAATGTGGGAAGTACTTGAAATTGGATAAGAAAACAAAAGATACATTGATATCAGGAGAATACAAAAACGATCAGAGAATCGGGGTTTGGAAGTATTTTTCATCGGAGAATAAGCTCTGGATGGGGTATAATTTTGATAAAAAATTATTTGAATTAATGCCAGAAGAAATTAGTAAGATTGATTCTTTCTGGGTGCAGAATGGGAATACTTTTGCATTTAAAAAAGTAGATACACCTCCTGTATATTTGGGTTCTAAAAAGGAAATTGAAAAAATTATAAGTGCAAATTTCATACTTCCGACAGAGGTTATTATGCAACAAAAATGGGGTGCTTCTATTGCAACTTTTATTGTTGATAAAAACGGAAAGATGAAAGATTTTCATGGCGATGTGGTTACATCGAAAGAAGTGCTGAGATTAATGGAGACAGTTTTTAAGCTTATTGATGGGGATTGGTTGCCTGCTATAATGGATGGAAAACCAGTAGATTCACAAATTGCATTAGTTTATGATATTATGCCTGTTGAGGCTAACTTTTTATTCAAAGATAAACCTACGGCAATTACATTTCATTATCGATATGACAAAATCAAAGAACCCAAAAGGTCAGTCGGATTTGAAATAAGAGAAATAAGGAGAGATATGTAATTTTGGATAATTCTTCAAAATAAAAAGCGGTAAACACCAGAAGTACTTACCGCTTTTCTTTTATGCTGATTAATTCAGTTTTACATCTTATAAACTCCATCCACAATACCGTATTCAACCGATTCCTGAGCATTCATCCAGTAATCACGCTCAAAATCTTTCAATATCTGCTCCAACGGCTGATTGCAGTTTTTAGCCAGAATTTCAGCCGACAAAGTTTTTGTTTTCAGGATTTGTTTGGCATGAATTTCCAGGTCGCTGGCACGGCCTTGCAGATAGCCAATGCTGGGTTGGTGAATCATTACTTCGCCCAGCGGATAAATGAAACGCTGGCCTTTTTCTCCTGCCGATAATAACAGCGAGCCCATTGAGGCTGCCAATCCCATGCACACGGTTGAAACCGGCGACGAGATCAGGTTCATGGTATCGAGAATGGATAAACCGGAAGTCACAATTCCACCGGGACTATTGATGAAAAATGTGATTTTCTCACCTGGTTTAACCGATTCGAGATAAAGTAATTTGCTCACAATGTCCTGAGCCGAATCGTCGTCAACTTGTCCCCAAAGGAAAATTTTCCGTTGTTCCAGAAATTTCAGTTCAACAATTTTTTGTATTGAAGGCTGTTTCCCTGTTTTTTCAGTTTCGTCTTCATCATTTAGTCTTCTCTTGATCATATGACTTTTTTTAGTGATTTATACATTGATTATTCCGGACCAGAATTATAAGCTATCCGGAAAATTCAGGATTAGTTCATCAAAAAATTAATTCTGAACTGAAAGTTAAAATTACGATTATTTCTTTGATCAGAAGAGATAGAGCCGAATTGTTTTCAGCGGGTTGTGCAGAATCAGTCTGATTCCTTTTGAATAAGAAGTGTAACTATAAGATCTTCAGGCTTTGATTCGGTACCGTATTTCGGGTAAGGTTTGGCATCAACAATTTTTACAGTAAAACCGTCAGGTTGAACATTTGTCTGGCTCATTACCGAATGGATTTCGAATAACGATTTGTTTCCTTTTTCAGAAAACTCACCTTTTATGGTAACCTCGCCACTCCAGACGCAAACCACACCTTCGGGGCAGCGCGAATCGCTTACCTCAGTAATTTTCAGAGTATATTGTCCGTCATCTGAAGTATAAAGCTGGTTCACCTTAAATGCTGCCTCGCGACCGATGGTAAATCCCTGATCGAGTATAGTTTCTTCGCATCCAAACGCAGTAAGCATAAGGAAAACAAGGATATATCTGAAGGAAAGAAGTGCTTTCATTTTGTGTGTGCTTTGTTTTATTTAAGACGCGAAAACGATCGGTTTAGTTGCGTGAACTTACCGATAAAATATCAAATCAGAAGCTCAGTTTTTGTTATGGGCTGCGAAATGTACTGCTGCTTTGTCACTTTGATGGTTTGTTGCTTACTTTGCATCAAAATTCAATCATCAGAAAAAGAGATACTGTGAAGATCGGAACTATTGATTTAGGGGAAATGCCGCTGTTTTTGGCGCCAATGGAGGATGTGACTTACAAGTCGTTTCGGTACATGTGTAAAAAGTACGGTGCCGATGTGATGTACACCGAGTTTGTATCGTCGGAAGCGCTGATTCGTGATATCCAAAAGACAAAGCAGAAAATGACTTTGTTTGATTTCGACCGCCCGGTAGCTATCCAGATTTACGGACACGATATTAGTTCGATGGTTGAAGCAGCCAAAGTTGCCGAAGAATGCCAACCCGATTTTATTGACATTAATTATGGCTGCCCGATGAAAAAGATCATTCGTCATGGAGCGGGCGCTGCCATGTTGCTTGATCCGGAAAAGATGCAGCGAATGACCGAAGCCATCGTGAAAGCAGTGAATATTCCGGTTACCGCCAAAACCCGTTTGGGTTGGGACCACGACAGTAAAATAATTGTTGATGTGGCCGAGCGTCTTCAGGATGCCGGAGTTGCAGCGTTGGCTATTCATGGTCGCACACGCAGCATGTTGTACACCGGCGAGGCCGATTGGTCGCTGATTGCCGATGTAAAGAACAATCCCCGCATGCACATCCCGATTATCGGGAATGGCGACATCAATGGTCCCGAAAAAGCAAAGGCATTTCTAGACCAAAGTGGAGTAGATGCCTTGATGATTGGTCGCGGATCGATTGGCCGTCCGTGGATTTTCAAGGAAGTGAAACACTATTTGCAAACCGGCGAAATCTTACCTCCGCCAACGGTTGCCGAAATTGTTCAGAATGTGCGCGACCAGCTCGAAATAACGATTGAGTGGAAAGACAATATCCGTTCAGGAATTTTGATGATGCGTCGCCACTTTGCCCGTTACTTTCCGGCTTTGCCAAATTTCAGGGAAAACCGCATTCGTTTGCTCCAGGCGGAAACACTCGAAGCAGTTCAGGAAGTGCTTACTGCCATTGAAAAACAATACGGCGATCTTCGTGTTGATTATGCAAATGTTGGATTGAATTAATACGGAAGAGGAGAAAGGAAATTTTGTTACTCGCAACCCGCAATATGAAAAAATTAAAAACCATAAAGATGGCAGCCAATCTGTACAACCTGTTTGCCGATGAGGTAAAATCGGTCCGATTCAGGAGGCATTATTCTGACGCCACTTTTGGTGAAAAACTGAAACACGTGGCAAAAGTAGCGGGGAAGAAAGTGATTTATCCCGCGCTACTTTTACATTATATGCTTAAATCGGACACTGTTCCGCTCAAGGCTAAATTGATTTTATCGGCTGCATTGGGTTACTTTATTTTACCCATCGATTTTATTCCTGATTTTGCTCCGCTGGTTGGATTTACTGACGATCTGGGTGTTCTGGCCCTTATCATCAGGCAAATGGCCGTTTATGTTACTCCTGAAATCAGGACTCAGGCACGTGAACATCTCCGGAAATGGTTTGGCGAAACCGACCATCGTGAGCTCGACGAATACGAACGGGAATACGTTAATTCCTAAAGTTGAGCCGCAGCCACCGGTTCGGGTTTTGGTCCGAACAACTTCCGGGTACTTTTTACATACCATTTTACACGCTGAATAGTGTGGATTAAAACCAATCCAACCATCAGGTATCCCGAAATCTCATGAATTTCTTTAATGTTTATGAAGCCACGAGGAACTATGTGGAACAGTAAAGCAATGCTCGATAAAGAGAT
>JAJZSZ010000082.1 GCA_021849365.1 Bacteroidota bacterium
GGACTTTCTCGAAGCCTTTGTATGTGATTCTTGCTCCCATTATTCTCAATCCGTAGAGCAAGGCAAAATTCAAAACATCAACTACTTTCTTCCGCACCGGGTAACCCCATATCCATCGAGTCACAACCTGAACTGGGTGAAAAATGACAAGAAGAAGGCCAAACCACAGCAAATAAATCGGGGTCAGCAAGTATGAAAGAATAGTTTTTATCATGAATTAGCCAATTTAAAGCGCTCGCAAAATAACCAAAAAATTCAAGTTCACGAAACAAGCTTAACAACTCAAAAAGGGAATGAAATTATCCAAAGTCCTCATGCAGGAAACATTGAGACAGAATAATTGATATCTTTAAATCCTGTCATAAACAAGAATCACCATGAGGACTATTCTTTCATTAGCTTTCCTTTTTACTGTGTATTTTACCTGTTTTGCGCAACCCGAAAAAAATCTTGCCGAAAAACTTGGTTACGACCGAAATGCCAAATTACTAATTGTTCATGCCGACGATATGGGTTTGTCGCAAGCCACCAACAGTGCGGTTATCGAGGCCTTTCAAAAAGGTGGAATCTCATCAGGAAGCATCATGGTTCCTTGTCCATGGTTTCCCGAGATAGCTGAATTCGCAAAAGACAATTCGCACTTCGACATTGGCCTTCACCTGACACTCACTTCCGAGTGGGACAAATATTTCTTTGGTGGAGTTTCGGTAGCTGCCTCCATTCCGAACCTTTTAAATTCCAAAGGTTATTTTTATCCGTCGGTTGAAGAGTTTGCCAAACATGCCAACAGTGCTGAAGTTGAGAAAGAAATTAGGGCGCAGATTGAACGGGCATTGGCTTTCGGAATAAAACCCACCCATCTCGACAACCACATGGGAACGATACTGGCTTCACCCGAATATTACCAGATTTTGCTGAAGATTGGTCATGAATATAAACTTCCGGTTCTGATCCCGGCCGATATGATTGGAGCTATTTCCAAGCCGCTGCTCGATATGCTTAGCCGCGACAATATTGTTGTCGATCACCTTTTTATGCTTAACCAGGCAAGTCCGGCGCAAAAATGGAGCGAACCTTATCTGAAATTCATTGAAAACATGCAGCCTGGTCTGAACGAAATTATTGTCCATCTGGCTAAAAATACTGATGAGACCCGCGCCATAATGGTTAACCATCCTGATTTTGGTGCTGAGTGGCGACAGAATGATCTGGATTTTGTTTTGAGTCCTGAATTCAGGAATGCGTTAAAAAAGCACGACATTAAACTGGTTACATGGCGCGAAATTGGCGCGGTTCAATATCCTGAGAAATAATTACGATAAAATCTTAATTATTCAATTCCGGAATTTTGGGTTTACCTGCTTCGAGCCATGCCGTATAAATTAGTCTGGCCAGTGTTCTCGACGATTCTTCAAGTAGTTTTCCTGTAAACGAACTTGTTCCATTCCACAGGCTCTCGTAATAGACTTCGTTATATTGCTTTCCAGCCTTCAAATAAGCACTGGCGTCGGCCTGTAGTAAAATTCTCAGGTATGATTGATTAGCATACAAATAGCTGAAAATAAAGGAATGAACATCATCAACTTTTGTGCATACTGAATTTTTGAACTGAATCTGATCGATGTAACGGTCGATCATTGTCTCCTCGTATCGCCTATGAATGCCGGTTTGACCACTGAGCTGGCCGTCATAATTCGCAGAAATGTGCAGTGGCATAAATCCGTCGCCAATGTAATGGCCTAAATCGGTAGCTGTTAAAGCCGCCCTTTCCCAGTCGCCCGATTTAAAATCGTGAACCAGTTTTCGGTACGTCGAATCAGTCACCCAGGGCAAAGTTCCGTCTTTAATCACCCGCGCTCTGCCATATTTCTGACAGGCTTTTTCAAAATCAAGTTCTATCGAGCGCTTAGTTCGAAAGTCTTCATAATTATCAATATCAATGAAATGCTTCACGAACTCGGTTTTATCGTCTTTTTTCCGAAAATCGGCATCCGAACCATGAACCTTCAAAACCTCACGCCAGGCTTTTAGCTGACTTAGTTCTTTTGGGAGAAAATCGACACTCGATGAGTTTATTTTTTGATGAGCTTTTTCGCCCCAGCTGCACAATACAAGCAGAAGTACAAACAAAAAAGAACAACGGAAGAGCATTGAGTTCATGGCTTAGGTCAATGAAATAATTTACGATAAAAGTACAAACAGTTTCTGTTTTACAAAAAAAGGTGCTCAATTCCTTGAACACCTTTCATCGCTGGTTGAGGTCAGTGGCGGATTCGAACCGCCGTACACGGTTTTGCAGACCGCTGCCTAACCACTCGGCCAACCGACCAACATATATTTTCCCGTTTGGGTGGGCAAAGATAACAAAATTTTGTTCCAACCAACAAGAAAAATTCGGCACGAACGAAAAAATACTATTACTGAATCTTGCTGTCGTACGTTGCTCTGGCTTTCAGAATTTCGTCAACATTTCCTGAAGCCCACTGGGCCAAATCCAATATTTTCCGAAGCAAACTATGTCCCAGCAAAGTCAAATCATACTCAACGCGTGGAGGCACTTCGGCGTAAACCTTCCGTTCAATCAAACCGTCGCGTTCCAACGTACGAAGTGTAACAGTTAACATCCGCTGCGAAATCCCGTCAATTTTATTTTTTAATTCGTTGAAGCGCGTTTTACCCGAATAGCCCAGATTTAGAATGGCCAGTAACGACCATTTATCGCCAAACCGATCCATTATGTCGCGAACCGGACAAAATTCGTGGTGTTCTTCTTTCCCCTGAAAAAAAATCTGTAATTTTTTTTGAAGTTCAATTTGCTGATTGTCTGCAATAGTTACATCCATGTTCCTTAGTTCTGAAATAATGCGTTATTGTTTTGTCAAAAGTTACTTTGTAATATTGAGGCACTAAAAGTAACTATTGAATTTCAAAATAGCAAATCAGAAATAAAAAAGTCATTAAAACAATTAAAAAATGAGCGTATTAAACAACCTTGAATGGCGCTATGCCGCCAAAAGAATGAATGGACAAAAGATTCCGGCCGAAAAACTTGAAAATATACTGAAAGCCATTCAGCTGGCCCCAACATCAATTGGACTACAACCCTTTACAGTATTTGTAGTTGAAGATGAAAAACTGAAAGCCAAAATGGCACCAGCTATTTACAATCAGCCACAAATTACTGAAGGCTCGCATGTACTGGTATTTGCGGCATGGAAAGAATACTCCAAAGAAAATGTAGATAAGTACTTAAACAATATTGCTTCGGTTCGAGGAATTCCGGTTGACTCACTCGGCGGATTGCGAAGTATGATTGACGGTGCAATTTCAGGAAAAACTCCTGAACAATTACTGAACTGGAATGCTCGTCAGGCTTATATTGCCTTAGGCACGGGTGTTGCTGCAGCGGCCGAAGAGCATGTTGACTCGACTCCAATGGAAGGATTTAATCCGGATGCTTTGGATGAAGTACTTGGACTTCAGGAAAAGGGACTGCGAAGTACTGTAGTTCTCGCGTTGGGTTATCGCGATTCGGAAAAAGATTACCTGAGTTCTTCGGCTAAAGTGAGAAGAAAAAAAGAAGAATTATTCGTAAGGTTATAATCCGGAAGTCCGCCTGAATATTGATAACGCAGAGGTTCCCTTGAAAGAGACCCTCTGCGTTTTTTTATTAGTTTAGCGTAATCTTGGCCAGGAAACCATTGTTGCCAACTACATACCCGGTAAGCGAATCGACAAACTTCATATTGGTCAGTTGGCCGGTTGCATCAGTCAGGGTATAATCTTTTTCCCATGTAACTCCACCGTCAACCGAGTGGTAAATCGAGCTTGATGTTCGCATGATTATTTTCGAGGCATTCACGAAATAAGTATCCGGATATTTCTCAGGGACGGCCGATGAAACCTTGGTCCAGATTTTCCCGCCATCAGTGGTTTTCCATAATTCCTGATTAAAATTGAAAACAAATCCGTTGTTGGCATCCAGAAAATGAAAATCGGTGATCTGGCTCATCTGCATCTTGAGGCTGGTCCAGGTTTCTCCACCATCAATAGTTTTTACAAGGTTCCCCACTGAGTTTCCATCGTAGGTTTTTCCACCGGCACAGAACCCATTATTACTATCCAAAAACTGCAACTGATTGTAATTTAACGCATAGTAATCCTGATCGGCGGCAGCATCAAATTTCAGTTTCCAGGTTTTACCGGCATCGGTCGATTTCATTACGCCGTTTTTTGCAATAAAACCGGTATTCTGACTCACAAAATGCAAATCGAAGATTCCTGATCCTACATTTTCAAGTCCGGCTGTTTCCCATGTAGCGCCGCCATCTTTGGTGTGGTAAAGTTCGTTGCGGGCAGTGTACACATTCTTGTCATCGAGGGCCTGGATACAGTTCAGGCTTGGCTGAATTCCCGACTGGATGCGAGTCCATGTTTTTCCGCTATCGGTTGATTTCAGCAAAGTCCCCATCGAACCGCAAATGTATCCTACCTTATTCGTTCCGAACGAAATATCGGTAAATGTTTCCGTATTTCCGGTAACTACAGGTGTAACAGTTACTGTTTTCAAAGTAGGTTCCTGCACCTCATTCTCTTCGCAGGCGACAAGCCCAACAAGCAAAAGCAAATAAAATAAACGTTTCATTTCTGTTTTCTTTAAGTTTAAATTCATGGATAAAACCCTAAGATTTATAAAAAGCAGAAAAGGTTGCGTGTTCGCTTTGCTCAAAAACCAAGCGTTACAAAATTAGAACTTCAGGACTTTGACTAAAATCAATAAATGTTATTTTTACACTTTAAACCAATGCTAAAAAATTAACTTCTATCAGACCAATGAAGAATCTAACTTATCTGTCGCTGCTGGGCATCATCACATTTTTGATGGCTTGTGGTTCGGGAAAACAAACAAAAACAGTTACAGAAAATATTGACAAAAAATTCTGGCAATATGCCAGAACTCCGCCAATGGGCTGGAACAGCTGGGATTGTTACGGCCCCACGGTTGTGGAAGCTGAGGTTAAAGCCAATGCCGATTACATGGCTGAGAAATTAAAACCGCATGGTTGGGAGTACATTGTTGTTGATATTCGTTGGTACATTGAAAACGACAAAGCGGGCGGATACAATGAAAAGGACGCGATTTATACGATGGATGAATATGGTCGTTTCACTCCAGCAGTAAACCGGTTCCCTTCAGCAGCCGACGGGAAAGGGTTTAAACCGCTGGCCGATTATGTACATTCCAAAGGTTTGAAATTCGGGATTCACCTGATGCGCGGAATTCCTGTGGAAGCGATAAAGAAAAACTGCCCGATTAAAGACAGCCAATACAAAGCCTCCGATATTTATTCTGACTCGCTGCAATGCGGCTGGCTGCGCGATATGAAAACGATTGACACACTGAAAGCAGGCGCTCAGGATTACTACAATTCTATTTTCAACCTGTATGCCTCCTGGGGAGTTGACTATGTAAAAGTTGATGACTTATCGCGACCATACCATCATGGTGAAATTGCTATGATCCGCAAGGCTATCGATCAGTGCGGACGTCCGATGGTTTTCTCAACTTCACCCGGAGCAACACCGCTGAAATGGGCCAAGCATGTGGTAAATCATGCGAACATGTGGCGTATTTGTGACGATTTCTGGGACAACTGGAAAATGCTCGCTCCTCAGTTTAAACGCTGTGCCGATTGGGCTCCTTACATTGGCGAAGGTCACTTTCCTGATGCCGATATGCTTCCGCTGGGTCATATTGCCCTGCGTGCCGAACGTGGTACCGATCGCATGACTGGTTTTACCAAACCCGAGCAATACACGCTGATGAACCTTTGGGCTATGTTCCGCTCTCCGCTGATGTTTGGAGGCGATCTTCCGACCAACGACGAGTTTACGCTTTCGTTGCTGACCAACGACGAAGTTTTAGCGGTAAATCAAAACAGCTCCAACAACAAACAACTGAAAGCTGAAAACGGACAGATTGTTTGGATTGCTGATGTTCCGGGAACTGAGGATAAATATGTAGCCTTCTTCAATATCAACGATTCGGGATCATCAGAAATACCGGTAACTCTTGCGGAACTTGGAATTTCAGGAAACTATTCGGTAAAGGATTTATGGAACAAAGAAGATAAAGGCACGGTCACTGATAAATATACGGTTTCAGTAGAACCTCACGCTTCAGTATTGGTCCGATTCTCGAAATTGAAATAAGCAAATAACTAAAGCAACCAAGAAGAAAGTTTAAATACGGTTCCAAATGGAACCGTATTTAAACTTTGCAGATAGACTTGTCTTTTCTAAAACCGATATACTCCATTTATTATCAAGGCAATACACCCTTATTAATTGGCAAATATTTCGTAACTTTCTTAGTTATTTCGATTTTTTATTAACCAAAAATCATCTACTATGAAAGCACATTATTTACTTTTCGTATTGCTTTTTCTGTGTTTTTCTTGTGGAACCAAAACCGTTTCTGATTCCGAAAAGGAAAAAATCGAGAAAGAAGTAAAAGAACAGATTAACACTACCATTAAAGCGATAGAGTCAGCTGACGCAGAAGCTTTAAAACAAACCCTATTTGACTCTCCAGATTATAGATATTCTGCCGGCGGGAGAACTTTTGACTATAAAGCGACCAATGAATTTGCCCAATGGTTTTTTGGAACATTGAAAAACCAGAAAGGAGAAATCACAAATGAAAAAATCTGGATTCTCGATAAGTCAACGGCTTTATACGTCGCAGAATCGAAATGGACAATGAATTTCAAGGATGGTCGTATTATTTCGCAAGAACCATGGGTGTGGGAGAATCTGTTGAAGAAAGTAGATGGGAAATGGTTATCAATATACACTGGCGAATTCGGGACAGAAAAACTCGTTCCAAATCCTGAAAAACAAAAGGAATTGAACCAAATCGAACTTCACAAACAGTTTATTGGTACTTGGAAAGCTGAGACTGGAAAGGATACAACTTTCTATCTTGATATTAAGCCTTACGGAAATAGTCTCGAAGGCAACATGAAATTTATTACCAAAGGCAAAATAGTATCAGAAGGTAAACAACTGTGGGATTACGATAAGACCACAGATAGATTTATCGTGATGGAATTATTCAAAGGAATGGGCAGCAAAATATACTCTTCTTCTTTTACTTCGAAGACTAAATGTGTTATAGTGGAATCATCCAACGCAATGTATCCTGATAACGCTCAACAGAAATGGGAAATCGAAATCCAGTTACCGCAATCCATGTTGGAAAATTACTTCGTTGCGAACAAACTGAATAAAACGACTACATATCAACGAGTTAAATAGCAGCAATTGATCCGATCTGAGTACATTTGATTGGAATCAGTCGTGACTAAATTCAAATTATTCAGTCGATGGTTGAAAATAATATTCAGCCATCAATTTTTTTTGCCTTTTTCGGACTTCGCTTTGACTGAGTCAATTAGCCAATAATGTTAAAATACAATCTTCAGAAAGATGGTTGGAGTAAATGGCGCAGCATCCGAATAAACACGGATATCGCCTAATTCAGGAGCCAGTTGAATGTTTTTCAGATTAGCGTATTTCAGGTTGTGGGTATCGAAAAGATTCAACACCGAAAGGCCTAGTTCTCCGGAAAACCTTTTGGGCGTATATTTATACGTTACTGCAGCATCAACACGATTATAACTCATATCGCCTGTAGTGCGCGAAAAAACTTTTCTCAAAATTTCCATTCCAGAGCCGTAAACATAGTCGGCTGACACATAAAAACGACCAATATTAACAAGACCAGCAGCTTTAAACTCATGAAGCTGGTGATGGGGCGCAAGCGAGTATGCAGGCAGTGGACGACCCTGGGGTGCCAGACTCTCGAGCGCTTTACTGAGCGTGTAAGAGGCCCAAAGCGAATGTTTTCCAAAATCTTTCTTGGCAAAAACATCGATACCATAGGTTTTGGCATTCCCGAAATAAGGAAAATACCCATCGAGCCGTTTCCGGTCTTCGAAACGCTGCTCAAAAACCCGCTGGGTGACGTTGTGTGTTATTTTGTAATACCCTTCAATATTGATGGTCAGGTCGTTTTTCAAATAGTTGATCTCACCCACCCAATGCGTAGCATTAACTACCGGAATTTGATCGTTGCTCGCACTCCACAGATACGAATAGTTTTGATCACGATCGACACTTGCAATTTTCGATATAAACTGATGGTAGCGTCCCCACGAGGCATTCAGTTTAATCCGATCAGAAAGCTTATATCCAAGGCTCAACCGGGGCTCAAAATAAACTTTGCCATTATCGGTTGAAACATTGATCCGCGCTCCGGTCTTGAGCGATAAGCGATTTCCCAAAGGCAAAAAATCATCGGCAAAAGCAAATATGCGGCTGTTGCTGAACCGGTTTAATGTGTCGATTGACAAGGTATCGTTAATGTTGGTATAATTATCGATTTTCGCCTCATTGTTGTAAAAGCCACCCCCAAACTCCATTTGATGACCATTCGGAAAATAGATCAGATTTTCGGCCCTGAACGAATTTTCGTAGGCACTGTTTTCTGTACTCGATTTATCTTTCTTATAAATATCAGAAGTTGATGAGTTTATCGTCAGTACCTCATCCGACAAATGTTTTGAAAAGTCGGAATGCGACAAGATGAATTTCGATGTCAGGTTATTCGACCACTTTTTACTGTAAAAGGCAGAAATCCCGTTCTGCCTGTTTTTTTCTTTATTGAGTAAGTCAGTTGTAAGCGAAGCCATCTCTGGCATCCCCGGCGGTGGTCCCGTTATTTCGCGGGTTATACTGGCGTTGCCCGACATGTGAAAGTAGTCGCCGCCACCGTACATACTCACATAAAACTGATCGCCATTATCAAAGTTATGGCTGAACTTCATATTCAGATCGCGAAACTGATAGTCGTCGGGATAAATTGACATGTCGAATTTCGAATCAGGCATTTTAAATTGTGAAGATTGGTCCTTTGGCGGTTTGCGAACAGGCGCGAAAATGTTAAAATCGCCCGGATTATAAAGGTTGTAATAGGTTTGCCGGTATGCCATCAGCAACGACGATTTTTTGAAAACCGGAACCTCGATCATCCCGTTTATGGTAGTTGGATTAATATTAAAACTGAAAACCGGCTTCTGTATGTTCCCGTTTTTCCCGATAATATTTACAATTCCGCCAACTCTGTTTCCGTATTTCGAATCGAAACCACCTTTCAGTATCTCGATGGTTTTTACCAGAAACGGATTGACAACGCTGATATTGTCGTTGTAATTTTTCAGGCCAAATAAGGTGAATTCATCAAACGTAATCAGGCTTTGTCCTTCGTAACTGCCCCATATCAGCAAATCGGTTGATTGTTCGCCAGCAGCCTGAATCCCGGGCATCAGCCTGATGTGATGAAACACTGAATTATCTCCTTGTCCGGGAAGGAAATGCGAAATATTGGAATTGAGAGTGATTTTCCCAATCTTCTCTCCTACCATCGTCGCTTTTTCGACTTCACTTTTCTGAACAGTCACTTCAGGAAGTTTAATGCTAGACGGAACCAGCTTGTATTGCCTGAAATTTCCGGCAACCATCACCGTATCGTAAACAAAATAGCCCAGGTGCGAAATGCGCAAGTGAATCGAACTATCGATTGCCGCCGTGTAATTGAAATTACCGGTAATGTCAGCAATCATCGGATGATTATTAATCAGGATATATGAAAATGGAAGTGGCTCGTACGATCCGGCTTCCACAATCTGGCCGGTAATCTGTTTTTGTTCTTTCTTTTGCTCTTCCCGCTGCTTCTTCTTATCAGGAATAATGATGAAAACATCATCCATTTTCTTTAACTGAAACGGAAAGTCGCGCAGAAGGTACTCGATGGCTTCCTGCTTTGATCCAAATGTTTTTGACACAGTAACTTTGTACTTCGAAAGCTGATTTTCGCTGTACGAAAACTGAAAATTATACTGATTGCGAAGCTGAAGGAACACCACATTCAAGGGCGTATCTGTGGCCTCAACCTGAATATGCTGAGGCTGCGGGAATCCGACTAGTGAGAGCAGGACAAATACGATTAATATGGTCGTTTTCCAGATCATTCATCTTTCGGGATAATTACGTACTCGCCGGCCGATTTGCGGACATATTTTAAGCCCAAGGCCGGACAAACATATTCGAGAATTTCCTCAACATTCTGGTCTTTGGTGAAATTACCGGTATATAAAGAATGATCGTCAATTTTGGTTTCAATATGCACGCCATACTGCCGCTCAATTTCTTTAAATACCTGAAATACAGGTGATGCTGTAAACAAAAACACATTCATCTTCCACGAAATTTCAGGATAAGTTTCTATGTTATTCAAAACATTTATTTTGCCGTCAGACTGAATCTCTGCTTTGCTGTTTGGGGTGAGTACAGCCATATAGCCGGCTTTCGATCTTACTTTAACACTTCCGGAAACACAGGTAACTTTGTAAATATCCTCGCGCGAGAAAATATTAAAGCTGGTACCAACGACCTGTGTACTTCCTTTGGCCGATATTACCGTGAATTTTTTCCCTTTCTGAACCTCAAAAAAGCCTTCACCTTCGAGCTTCACAATGCGGGTTATTTTCCACCAGTACGGGTAATAAATCAAGGTACTTTGGGCGTTCAGGTTAACTTTTGACTGATCGGGAAGTTCAGCAACCAAATGTTGTCCGGCTGAAGTAACAATCCGGACCGAATAAAACCGAAGGAAACTTCCGCTGGCAATCAGCAAGGCAATAGTTGCCGCAACAGCCCAGCGGGTAACCTGTAATTTAAGACTTAAGGAACGCTCTTGGGGCCGAACATCCAGATTGCGCTCAATAGCTGACCATACGTCGGCTTTATCGCGCTTCCAGTTGAATGTTCCGCCTTTGAAAAAGGCTTTGCTCTGTTGGTCAACAGCATTCAGGTTAATATGTTCCTTGTCGTGTTTCACTTGTTCTTTCCAATAGTGTTCCGGGTTAAACCCCACCCCAGCACCAACAAAATAAGTCCGGTAATCTTGTCCTTTAAGTGGCTTTTTAAGTGCTCAAGCGCCTGGCTCATACGCTTTTCAATGGCTTTTACACTTAAGCCCAGCTCGTCGGCAATTTCCTTGTATTTTAATTCATCAATCCGGTTCATCAAGAATACTGTGCGCTGTTTTTCCGGCATCGATTTTAAAGCTGCATCATAGGCCTTAATTAATTCCTGAAAACTAAATTCATCTTCGGGCGTCGAACTGCGGTTGGCAGGCTGAAAAGTGCTGAAGAAATTTGCAGCAACCTGTTTTCTCCGGTATTGCGAAACAAAAAGGTCTCCCGAAATCTTGAGAAGCAATCCTTTCACCCGCTGAGGATCGATTTCCATTTGTTTCTCCCATACCCGCATGAAGGTGTCCTGAGCAATATCAGTGGCTATTTCCTCATCGCCCGACCGATAAAGAATATACCTCCTGACATCCTCAAAATAAGTATCGAATAATAATTTAAATTCTTCTCTTTTCAACTTATAACTCACTTTTCATCAGGCTTCAAAGATAGACGAATAGTGAATAATTTACAGCCGATTGCCGGAAAGAATAAAAATTTGTTCACAGAAACATGTCCCATTCAAACCCATTTTTAAACCAATCATCTGAAGCAATAATCAACTTATTGACACGAAGCTGCAACCCGAAGGCTGCAGCTCCTTTTCTCTTGTAGTCAACTTATTTACAGCCTTATGCGAAAGGATGCTGTTTATTATCTCTGCTGTTACTTGCCATGATGATTTTTACCTCCCTTTCCGTCGCCAGGGCCTTTTAGCGTAACTTCAGTTGTTGTGCCGCCAACAGCCAAAGTGGCCACATTATCGCAGGTTCCGTCGCCGTAGTCTAAAGTACCCAGCAATTCGCCGTTCTGGCGGTATTCAACTTTGCCCGAAACAATATTCCGGCAGTCACCCAGCTTAATCAATCCATCGGTAATTGTACGCGAATATGCAATGTTATCCGTTGTATTATTTACATTTACGGCCCCGGTAATCATCACTTTATCGTCGCTGCGATCTTTGGGTGTGCCAACTCCGGCAAGCCATTCGCTGGTTTCTTCGCCCTTTCGTACCAAAGTGGTTTTATCGTTAATCACAAAGGTTACATCGCTGTTGTTGGTAATTTTACGGGTTGCCGTATTGTCGCCAATAAACGTTTCTATGCTTTTCCCATTTACTGCAATCGTATCAACGGCGCAATTGACAAACGTGATTTCGCGGGTGCTTCCATCGGTATTCTTGTCGCCATTCATTACAATGGTCACGGTGCCTTTAATTACTCTGCCATGATTCGTTTGGATGCCGATTCCGTAGTCAATGGTAATTGTAATTGGGTATCCGGCGGCGGCAGTGTCGATGGTTACAACCGGCGATTCGCCCTGAACGTAATGCAAAATATCGCATCCGTGGAGTAAATCACCCTTCCGGCCCTTTACATGCGCAAGTTCTCTGAGGATTCTTTCGTAACCGGCATAAAAGTCGGCTTCAAGGGTAGCTTCAACCGAAGCACTCTGTACCGCAACATCTGCTGCCGTAATGGTTGCCGATTTTAGTAAAGCAGCCGTCTGATCTGTCGTGGCTGAGTCGTCGTTCTTTTGACAGGAAAAGAACGCAAAAGCTGAAATTAGAAGAAGTCCAAAAATTTTCGTTTTCATGTTTCCAACTATTTAGGGGTTAAAAAATCGCTTTTCTAACCTATATCCGAAACACGAAGTTGAAACCCTACTTCATTCCAACATTTTTTTTCTTTGAAGATTTTATTTCTACGGAAAGTAAATTTCAGTTAATCAGCGAAGAGCCTATCCAAATGTAGTAACGCTTACCTTTTCGATCTGGCCTCCCATCGGCGGAGTCATCTTCGAAATCTTCACCGACACTTTTTGCGTCTCCTGAAATTCAGTTTTGATGCGGTTGACGATTCGCTGACCAACATGTTCAAGTAAATCGGAAGGAATCGCCATTTCCTCTTTCACGGCCAGGTAAGCTTTTTGGTAATCGAGCGTATCTTCCAGCCGGTCGGATTGTCCAGCCTTGCTGCAATCGGCTTCAATTTTCAAGTCAACCAGGAAACGGTTTCCAGCTACCTTCTCTACATCAAAATGCCCGTGAAAAGCATAAAACTCCATTCCTTCAATTTCAATCAGCGCCATAAGTATTCAAGTTAAAATTGATTAGCCACGAAGACGTAAAGACTCAAGATTCCACCAATGTAAGCTGAATTCTACTAAATCTAAGAAAGTCGAACCATTTCTTCGTGCCTTTGTATCATTGTGGCAATTTACTCCACAGCACAAAATTAATTTTATTGACCCGGAAATCAATTTTCAAACCAGCTAATAATTGTTGGGTGAAATCATTTTATACTTTTGTCGGTAATGCCACTCATAAAAAAGACCTTAAAATTTTGAATACGATGAGCGAACATGTGACTGAAAATGAAAATGTGGTAAAATCGAATAATTTTATTCACCAGATTGTTGAAGAAGAAATTAGCGCAGGCAAAAATAACGGACGGGTACACACACGATTTCCCCCTGAACCCAATGGCTATCTGCACATTGGACATGCAAAATCGATTTGTCTGAATTTTGGAACCGCTCAGAAGTATAACGGATTAACCAACCTCCGTTTCGACGATACCAACCCATCGAAAGAAGATACCGAATATGTTGATTCCATTATGGAAGATGTTCGTTGGCTGGGTTTCGACTGGGACAACCGCCTTTATTATGCTTCGGATTATTTTGACAAACTTTTTGAGTTTGCCGTGAAACTGATTAAGGAAGGCAAAGCTTATATCGACGACCAGGATGCAGAAACCATCAGTACACAGAAAGGTACACCAACCCGCCCCGGCACTGAAAGCCCTTTCCGCAATCGCACCGTTGAGGAAAACCTTGACCTTTTCATGCGGATGAAAGCCGGTGAATTCAACGAAGGCGAACGTGTTTTGCGTGGAAAGATCGATATGACATCGCCCAACATGCACATGCGCGACCCAATTTTGTACCGCATCATGAAGACTCCTCACCACCGTACTGGCGACAAATGGTGCATCTACCCGATGTACGACTTTGCCCATGGCCAGTGCGACTATTGGGAAGGAATCACCCATTCGATTTGTACCCTCGAATTCGAAGTTCACCGTCCATTATACGATTGGTTTATCGACCAGCTGAAAGATTC
>JAJZSZ010000519.1 GCA_021849365.1 Bacteroidota bacterium
GGGCATGTGGTGAGCCCATTCTTTCAGTCCCAGTTTGTCAAGATATTCGAGCGCAATCTGATTACGTTTTTTTCGCGGGACTCCTTTATAATATAAGGGGAGAGCTACATTTTCCATCGCATTTTTGAACGAAATCAGGTTGAATGATTGAAACACGAAGCCAACCAGGTCGTTGCGGTATTTGGCTGCTTTCTTTTCGCTCATGTTTGAGATAAGGTTTCCCGATAAGTGGTAGGTTCCGTTATCGTAGGTGTCGAGCATCCCCAGAATGTTCAGAAGTGTTGATTTTCCTGATCCGGAAGAACCCATAATGGAAACAAAGTCCCCCTGCTCAATCTGAAGGTCGATGCCTTTCAAAACATGGAGACTGTTGTTCCCCATTACATAGGATTTGTGAATGTTGTTTAATCTAATCATGGCCTTGTTTTCTGTTAGTTTTCTGTTGTCAAAATTCTGAAATAGCAATGGCTTTATTCTACTTTTTTCGATGAATGGCCGATTTTATCCTGTAAACGGATTAAATATCAAGTTTTATCCTTTTTTACATGATTTTAAAATCTGCCGTTAATAGAACGTCATGCCAAATAGCTTCTGTTTCGAACTTTGTTTACAATGGGATAGGACGGCCAGGAGGGCAATTCGTTACAAGAATTAGCAATTTTTTGTCAAAAAAAATCGCATTCTCCTGACATACAGTCAAGAAAACGCGATTTTTTGAATATCTCAGTCGCTATTAGTCAGGCAGTTATTCCATGGAATATTAGAAATTTAGATTTATCCCCAGAAAACATGTAGTGCCCGGCATTGTATAGTATCTGTTTTGCTCGTATTTCTGATTCAGCAGATTTTCGCCACTTGCAAAAACCTCGGCGTAACGACAAAACCGGTGACTCACTTTTGCATTTAAAAGAGTGTAGTCTTCCCGGTGAACTTTCGCTGAAGGATCAGTGTCGAGGTTTATTATTTGTTGCAGGTTTAACATGAACATGGTTTTGCCGAGCCGATAATGCGAACTGATGAATAACTGGTGCTCGGGTGTGGCATAAACCGGGCTTTTCATGTTAATGTAGCTGTACGCCGCATGAAAATTGAGTTTTGTTGTTGGATTAGCGTCAGCTGAAAACTCAATTCCTTTATTCGAGATTTCTCCTGCGTTTTGCAAACCTTTCATCGGCACAGTAATTATGAGGTTGTCGCCTTTGACGATGAACCCGGTCAGTTCAATATTCAGCTTCCGGTTGTAAAACCATCGTAAAATTCCGGTTTCGTAATTAAAAACGGTTTCGGGCTGAAGTTTGGGATTTGGTCCCCAAAGAAACAACTCGCGAATGGTAGGGCTGCGGAATCCTTTTGCGAACGAAGCTTTCCATGTGGTTTTGTCGTCAATTCTCCAGGCCAGACCAGCCGACGGGATCCATTCGTTGCCATATACTTTATTTTGCTGAAGCCGTAATCCGGCATTTGCCGTAAGTTTTTTTGCAAATGTTTGCTGAATAAATCCGTAATAGCCCAACTCGTAAACAGTGGTATCAGCAAACACAATTCCTTTGCCACCCATGGCTTTCAGGTTTTCGGCCAGGCCGCCAAAGTTCATATAATCCAGCCCAAAAGTGATTGTATTTCCTTCAATCAATTTGAGCGATTCGAAAAGATTCAGCCCATAATTGTGGTCAGTTGAGTGAAATCCATCGGTAATGTTGTGTTCACCAAAATTGTAGAACAATTTAGCCGATCCGGAAGCTTTTCCAAAATCGTTTTCGGCGGTAAACGAGCCATAACCACGCGTAATGTCAATGGTCTCGCCTTTTTTTGCTGAAAGCGTATCGGGACCCGGGTCTGAAGATTTGAAGGTTGCCAGGCTGAAGTCGGCGCTTAACTTCAGATTCTTGTTTAGTTCGTAGCCTAATTTGGAGTATCCATTCGTAATTTTAAAGTCAGAATTCGGCCGGTGTCCGTCAGTCTGATCGTGGTTCCCGGATACAAATACATTGAACTTATCTTTTTTATATCCACCTGAAATCATGTATTTCTGTGTATTGTAGGAGCCATACATCAGGCGTGCATTCCCGTTGAAACCTTCCTGCGTTTGTTTTTTTGTTATCAGGTTAATGACACCCCCCATGGCATTTGAGCCGTACAGCACTGATCCTGAACCGCGGATAACTTCAACTCGTTCAATATCTGAGGCCACATAAGAGTCGGGCAGTGGGTGCCCCATAATTCCCATAAACTGCGGATGACCGTCGATCAGCATCAGCACGCCTGTAGTTGGATTTCCTCCAATTCCGCGAATGGTAATCTGCCCGGCCGATCCGGTTGATACACCAAACCCGGTAACTCCGCGCTCGGTTACAAACAGTCCGGGAACCCGGCCACTCAGCACCGGCAATACAGCCGATTCGCTGCTCTCGTTTAACTGCGAGCCGGTTACCACTGACACCGACATGGGTACATTGTTGCGATTGATTTTTACAGGTGTTCCGGTTACAACCACCTCTTCAATGCGAATAGTATCTTTGGTCATATCCTGAGCTTTTAGGGCAGCTCCAAATCCCGAAATTATGAGGAAG
>JAJZSZ010000520.1 GCA_021849365.1 Bacteroidota bacterium
ATGTGTCTATTTACTGGCGGAATAATCCGCGGGTAAATTCGAGGTATTCTTTGTAATGTTTGTCCTCTTTTTTGCGTGGAACTTCCATGATCCCGGTTTTTTCTTTCCATGCCTGAATGGCTTTGGGGCTATAATCGGTTTCAACGGCCCAGCAATCGCCGTCAATCCAGGCTCCGTCAACGTGATATTCGCCACTTAATTCCTTGAGTTGTGGTATCAAAATCTGGTCGAGGTATGGGCTGAAAAACGACATTTTTTCTTTGCTCTTTTCTCCTGAAGCTTTTACCATAGCCCAATCGGGGTGCGTGGTGGCAGCTTTTCCGTCCCAAACGCCCGAATAGTGCATGTACAAGCCAACATTGTTTTTGGCCGTGGCTTCGCGCCATATTTTAAGCGGATCTTTATCGAATCCTTTAACATGATTTCCCGATTTGGTTGGGTAACTCGAAATGCCGGGGTGTCCTTTGCAATCGATCTGGATGAAGTCGGGTTTCACTTTGGTCAGGAAAGTATCAACCATTTCCACCGTCAGGGTTTTGCCGGCATCTGTAATGTCTTCGCTGGCATGAAGATCGAAATGGACACCGAAAAAACAATCGGCACGGCGCAGTTTTTCCTTATTTTGTGATAGTGAATTAAGCCCGGGTGCAATGAAAAGTAAGATGAAAAAAGCAGTCAGTTTACTCATAATTTGGCTATTTAGGTTGGTTTATTTCCATTTTACGGTTTTGAAGACGATTTGCGAATAGTTGTCGCGCTCGTAAAGTATGCCGATTGTCTTTTTATTGAGTTTTACGATGTCTGAATACGCAGTAAAACTCGATTTCTGATTGCTTGAATCCTGATCGACTGGAAAAGATAATTGCCAATTTTTGCCTTCGTCAAAACTGATCCGGAGCATCAGGTTGTTGCGTTGTTTGGTGTTGGCGGCGTTGCAAAAGGCCAGAATTTGTTTACCTTTTTTCTGACCAATATTTAAAATTGAACCTTCGCAAACAGGATCGGGAAGGTTGTGATCAAAATAGGTAGTATCCCATTTCTCTCCGCCATTTTTGCTGATAGCTACAATTCGTGCACGGATGTCGCCCTTTTGGTTGCGGGCGTTGAGCATCAGTTTTCCGCCGGAAAGTTCGGCTGCAGTTGATTCATTGCTGCCAGGTACCGGTACATTTTCGGAGAGGTGAAAAGTCTTTCCATGATCGTCAGTATAAAATCCGTGCGCAAAATAGTCTTCGTTGGGTTTTTCAGAGTTTCCTTCGGAATGATTCGCTGCAATGTAAATACGACCGGCATAAGGCTTTGAGGTGAGTTGTAGCGCATGTCCCGGAGTATTGGCATAATGCCGCCAATCTTCACTGAAATTATAGTCCCCATTAACCGATAGTTGTTTGGGCTTATGCACCTGCAGGGTGATGTTTACGGCATCTGACCAGGTAATACCACCATCTTCCGAAGTTTTGTACCACACTTCGCGAACTCCGTTTCCCTGGCGTACCTGTTCCTCGTGATTGTTACCTGTGTTATAGAAAAGGAAAATACGACCGTCAGGATATTTTGGATCTAGCAAATCGACAACCGGTGCCGGATTTCCGGCCTGAAGATTCTCATTATCAACGATTGTTGCCGGCGAACTCCAGGTTTTCCCATGATCTTTGCTTCGTTTCAGCACAATGTTTACATCACCAAAATCGCTGGCGCCGTTAACGCGTCCTTCAGCAAAAGCCAGTAGTTCTCCATCAGGCAACTGGATAATGGCCGGAATGCGGTAGCTTTTATGGTCTTCGGTTCCCGATGTAAAAACTGGCACCATGTTTGGCTGGGCGAAACCCATTAAACTAACGAACAAAACAAGCCAGCAAAAAAGTACAAGTCGGAAGTTATTCATCGTTGATTGGTTTAAGTAGGTCAGTATTTTTTACTTGTCATTCCAGAGAAAGGCATCCAATGCTTTAGTCGGTTTTCCATCGTTACCCCAGGCGCTGAGTGCATAATGACTCCAGCTTCTGGCTCCTTCGGGTTCCCAGTAAAATACTCCCATTCCTTTGTTGCCGGGAACATCTTTTACTTTTTTCTGAACGGCAATTAGCATGTCGTAAGTGTTTTGAGCCTTAATGTCCTCACCGCCAACTTCAACTACCATGACTTCTTTGCCATAGCGGGCAACCATATCGTTCATGTTTTTTGCAAGATCGTCAATCGAAAGTGTGTAGTCTGGTTTACCTTCGAGCCAATACGGATAATACGAAAGTCCAATCATATCATATTTTGCACCGTTGGCAGTAGCGGCATCAAACCACCAGCGGAAACGGTCGTTATTATTGCCCTGATCGACATGCAGAATGACCTTTGAAGTTGGACTTGCAGCTTTAATTGCATCATACCCTTTGTTAATCAGTTGAGCCAATTGTGGCCAGTTTTGTACACTTCCTTCCGGATAAATCATCCCTCCCGGGATTTCATTGCCAACCTGCACCCATTCAGGAGTAACTCCTGCATTTTTCAGGGCCGTCATTACATCGAAAGTGTATGTGTAAAGATCATTGAGCAGGGTAGGAAAG
>JAJZSZ010000083.1 GCA_021849365.1 Bacteroidota bacterium
CGCCCATCCCGAGCGCTTCAATCTGTTCTTTACCAAGAATCTCCGTGCGGATACCAACCTCATTGCCCATCTGTTGGAAAACCGAGCTTAGCTTTTCCGCATTCAGGCTGATGACCGGTTCGTTAATTAGGTCACGGGCCTTACAGACTGCATCGGTAATGACGAATAGTTCTTCCAATTGTTTGTCGGAAAGCAGATCTCCGTTAAAACTGATTTCTTCGAGCGTGGTCTTTATTTTTTCAGCTTTCGAGTTGTATTTGGTGAACTGATAGCTTCCAAGCACTACGCCTTCCGCGAATGCGAGGGTAATGGCCGCGCTTTCCGTCAAAGAGTTTACCTCTATCGATTTGATTTTCTCCTCTTTGGCCCATTGGGCTACGCTATTGCCTTGCCTTCTCAAGGCTTCCAATGCAGCGTATTCATCTTTGGGTGTGGAGATGCTTACAACCAATAGCTTGCTGGTAAAACGGTTGATCTCAATCAAACGTTGCTCATTGTTCAGTTTGTTCTGAATATAAGTGCGCTCTTCATCGCTGACCGGCAATTGGGACAGTTCTGAACTATCTTTCAACAGAAAGATGCGGTTTGGGTGAAGGGTGTCTGATGTGTTTTTCTTTAAGATCATATGAATGTTTTTGCGCTATTGTTTCTATGTAATTTTATATCACGATTCCAGTTGCTTTAGGTTCTTATTTCCCAATAGCGATTTCATTTGTGTTATAGCAATGCGGTTTAATTGGGTTAGTCGTTCACTTTGTGGTAATCCCTGGTGAATTAGAACCGCATTGATGCTTTCCAAATTTGAAAGCACCACAAGCTGTTCAATTGTTGCCATGTCCCGAATATTTCCTGTTGAGTTGGGATTTTCGCTTCGCCACTGCATAGCTGTTTTTCCAAATAATGCCATATTCAGCAGATCCGCTTCGTTGGCGTAAACAAAAGAAATTTGAGTTTTGCTCAGTTCTGCAGGAATCAAATTTTCTTTAATGGCATCTGTTTGAATATGGTAGTTGACTTTTGCTATCGTTCGCTGAAGGTTCCAGTCCAAAGTCAGGCGGTCGTTTTCATCTTCTTTTAAGCGTTGAAATTCCCTGATCAAGTAAAATTTGAACTCTGCGCTCAACCAAGTAGCAAACTCGAAAGCAATATCCTTATGGGCAAAAGTGCCGCCATACCTTCCTGTTTTAGATATGATTCCTTTTGCATTTGTTAATTCAATCCATCTTTTGGGAGTAAGAGAGAAACTGTTGGATCCTGCCATTCTTTTAATTCCATCGAATTCGATGGAATTAAAACCGGGATTGTTGAATTGTTCCCAAAGTCCAATAAACTCTATTGTACTTCGAAGTCGCATCCAGTTTTGTAATATATAATCGCTCCTTTCGGCATCACGATACCTGGCAATATCTGTAAGACTAATAAAATCCTCTTTTTCCTGCCTGAAGAGAATTACATCTGTTCCTTTTACATTTATGGTCTTATTGGTTTTCATAGGGTCAAGCGATTTAAAAAGGTGGTTTTCCAATTATGAACCACTAAAATGACTTTGCCTCAAAATTACTACCTTTACCCGATATAAGTAGCGGAAAATGAAAAATTGCTATTTAATTGTAAATCATTCAGCTACTACTTAGGATAGAATAATGATCCGTTTACAAATTCAACTATTTAGATCGCATGTCTGACGCGCTGTTTCAAAGGGCCATCCGCCTTGAACCATTGTCTTCGCTTGAAGGACTTAAGCTATATACTGATGCTTCCACTTCCGAATTAATGTTTGTGGCCGATGCTTTACGCCAAATTCACCATCCGGGTAAAGTGGTAACCTGGATGATCGACCGGAATGTAAATATTACCAATATCTGCATATCGGGCTGCACCTTCTGCAATTTTCACCGAAAAATAAATGGCGAAGGAACCTATACCACCACCATGGAGGAGTACCACCAGAAGATCGACCAGATGATCCAATTAGGCGGTAATCAGTTGCTTTTGCAAGGGGGGATGCACCCGCGCTACGGGCTGAAATTTTATACAGATCTGTTCAGAGAACTCAAACAGAAGTACCCCAACGTAAAATTACATGCGCTCGGTCCGCCCGAAGTGGTACACATTGCCCGAAAAGAGCGGATGACCTACCGGGAAGTCCTTGAAAAACTGATGGAATCAGGACTGGACAGTCTGCCGGGTGCGGGAGCCGAAATCTTGTGCGACCGCGTCAGGAAGGAGATCTCCCCTGGAAAAGCTTCCGCGCAGGAATGGCTCGACGTGATGAAGGAGGCTCATCAACTGCACATGCTGACCTCTGCAACGATGATGTTCGGCCACATTGAAACCCCGTTGGAAAGGATGGAACACCTGGTTCGGTTGAGGGACCTTCAGGCACAAAAACCTGCCGGGAGTCCTGGCTTTAAAGCATTTATCCCCTGGCCGTTTATGTCGGAAGGAACTTTATTGGGCAAGAGCCAAAAGTTTAAATCCATACTTCCCATCGACTACATCAGGATAATCGCTTTAAGCAGGATCATGCTAAACAACTTTGAAAATATCCAGGCCTCCTGGCTGACAGTTGGAAAAGAAACCGGCCAACTTGCCTTGCATGCCGGAGCCAACGATCTGGGCTCCATTATGATCGAAGAGAATGTGGTCTCAGCGGCCGGCGCCTCCTTTTCGATGGATGCTTTTCAGATGCAAAAATGCATTGCCGATGCCGGATTCATACCCCAACTTAGGAATCAGGCTTATGAGTCGATCAGTTTGCCTGAGGGGGTCGAAGCTACGAATTAAAGAAATGACCATTGTCGATGGTGCGAAACACATTTAATGCAAAGAAATGGGAATTGAACATGACGCAGTGTCAGATTTCAGTTGAGCGAAGTGGGCGGAAGGTCGAACATTGACCATTGTCGGTAGAGAAATGTGTGTTTCACCTGACGCAATGTCAGTTTTCGGTCTGGGAATGAACACATTCAGTCAAACAATGAAAGCTGTCGGTCAAGCAATGAAGATCTGCTGTGACGACCATTTTATAACCGTGTTTGAGTTTTGGAAAATACCGAGTTAGCTGTATTCGCAGAAAGAGTTGAACGGATCACCAATCCGTGGTTTAGATGTGCAGGGAATGTGTAAAGAAGTATCAAGAACGCCTTTATGTGATCAATAAATTTCTCATTCCAATCTCTTTGGCGGGATATTACAAGAATAATATTTACTTTTGAACTGACTTGGTTCAATTATAGTTTGCAGATGATTTGAATTCCAGATTTGCTACAGTAAGATGAATTGGATTAATCTATTACATCACCAAATCTATAAACTACCTAACTATGCCGCTCTTCAGAATTCCCGGATTATCCTTCTCCCTCAACCGACTGTTGGGAGTAACTGCATTAAAACGGAAGGTTGCTCAATCTACCGGTATCCCCACAACAACAGGAGGGATTGAAAAGAAAATCGGGACAGTTATCCTTCAGTCATTGTTTGGAAAGAAATGATAATTCACCACAACTTTGAATGATATGCAATCAAAATATTTGCTGCTGATATTGGGAATAGTTGACTTTTTTTCTGGCAATGCCCAAAGTTACAATCTGCAGCAGGGGATTGATGCAATGAAGTTGTCAGACGATGACAAGGCTTTGGATTATCTCAGCCGTGAACTTAAAGATAATCCCAAAGAAGCAGTGGCTTACTTTTACCGGGCCTCCGTTTATAACAGGAAGGATCAGAATGCATCTGCCTTGAGCGATATCAACCATGCCATCAGTTTCTCTCATTCAAAAGACAAGAAATGGTTACCTGATGCTTATTGTCTGAGGGGGAATATCCATCTTAAAATTCAGGAATACGATAAATCTTTCGGGGACTATAATTCGGCCCTGAAGATTGCTCCGGGCAATGTTAATGTATACATCGACCGGGCTCAAGTCTATATCGACCTTAAACAGTATCGTAAAGCGGAAGTGGATTACCGTCGCGTTTTAAAAATTGACGAAGGGGAAATTCGCGCTTGGGCTGGTCTGGGAAGGAACTATTTTCTGGAGGGACAACTGGGCGAAGCAGAAAAAATCCTGGATAAATTGATCGGGCTTTCCCCCGGGAATTCAATGGCGTTCTATCATAGGGGTTTTGTTCGTTTCGGGCTGAAGATGTACGATGAAGCCATTAGCGATCTCTTCCAAAGTATTGTTCTTGATGAAACAGACGCAGATGCAAGGAGTTGCTTTGTTTCTTATGCTGAAAAGAATTACCCGCTGGCTATTTCAAAGGTGAACAAGCAAATGTGCTTACATACGGGGAATGACTTTTGGTATATACTTCGGGCACAATTATTTCAAGGGAAAGGGAATTATAAAGCGGCCATTAATGATTACTCAAAAGCTGTGGAATTGGCTGACATTGATTCCAAAGCCCGGGTTCTTGCTCTCAGGGCAGGGAGTTATTCGGATGCCGGGATGTATGATAAGGCAATTGCCGATCTTTCCGAATCTATATCACTCGATTCACTGGATGCGTTCACATACGCCCAAAGAGGCAACTGCAAACGGTTGAATGGCAATTATCAAGGCGCTATTGACGATTTCACCAAAGCGTCGGAGATTGAGCCGGGTGAATCCTGGTTCTTATATTGCAGAGGCTGGAGCTATGAAAACACACGGTCTTTTGATAAGGCGATGAGTGATTACAACGATGCAATCTCGCTCGACAAAAGTTATGCCTATACCTATTTACAAAGAGGGAGACTTTATGAACAGCAATTCATGGACACATTGAATGCCAGGAAAGATTATTCTGCCATACTCGAATACGACACAATTATCAACAAAGAAGGAAATTGCCGTCAATATGCCCTTTTTCATTTAGGAAAAATTGAAGAATCCGTTGATTGGATGAACAAAATCCTGCTCGAATATCCCAACGAGGGCAATTATTATGATGCCACTTGCTTATATTCCCTTATCCACGAGCCGAAAAAGGCCATTTTAAACCTGGAATTGGCATTTAAGAATGGCTATATCGGGTTTAATCATCTTGCAGCAGACGATGATCTCAACAATATCCGGCAGTTGCCTGAATTTAAAGCATTGGTTGAACATTGGAAAGCTGTTCGCGATGATGCAGTGAAAGCTGACGAAAAAACCAATCTGATCCTACCTGATATCATTCAGGGTAAAGCATCCTTTCCGATAAAGCAGAGAGGATCCGGGGTTTACGAAATACCTTGTACGATTAATGATTTGGCGCTTAAAATGGTTTTTGACACCGGGGCAAGCGACATCTCTGTCTCCCAGACCGAGGTACAGTTTATGTTGAAAAACGGCTACATTGGGGCCGAAGATATAGCCGGTATTCAAAAATATATCAATGCAGCCGGGGGCATTGTAACCGGTACCAGAATAATCTTTCGCAAAGTCGATCTTGGCGGTATCATCCTCAGAAATGTAGGCGCCTCCGTGATCAACAATAAAAATGCCCCGCTCCTGTTTGGCCAGAGCGCTTTAAGTAAATACGGAAAAATCGTGATTGACAATGAAAACAAGGTGATAACAATAACGACGAATAACAATAGCGTAAAATTTGCAAATTAATAGAGAATATGAAATGCACCTCCTGCCAGGGCGAATGGACCCCACCTCAAAATATCTCGATTAGCAAATGCCCGTTTTGTGGTATTGACCTGTTAATGATATTGAACCAACAGGCCGGAGAATTAACCCCTGAAATTATTCTCCGCAACATGATTACCATTTATGGGCTTGAGCTTTTGCAAAACGAGCAGCGTCTGCTGGCTATGATTGCCGATCTTTTTGCACACGACAAAAAGACCAAAAAACTTTTGCAGCTCTCTGTAAAAGAAAAGATACCGCAACAAATGGCCGTTATGCACAATGACCCCGACCGAGAATTAAGATTAAACGCTATACAAAGCCATTTAACTGATGAAGATATTTTAGGAAAAGACGCTATTGAAAGAATATTAACCCTTTGGCGCACTGCTTTGGATTGGGTAGAACCGAAAGAAACATTCGAAATTGTTTGGCGTGGGGGGTATTGTGGTTTCAAAAGTTCAAAGAGAGGAATGATTTCACCGTTTAAATATGATTATATTGGGAATTTCAATGAAGATCAGGCATGTGCGAAATTAAACGGCAAATGGGGGTTTATCGACAAAATTGGTAAAGAAGTTATACAATTAAAGTATGATGAAGCTGATAGTTTCAGCGACGGCTTGGCTCGTGTAAAATTAAACTATAAATATGGTTTTATCGACAAAACCGGCAAAGAGGTAATCCAAGTTAAGTATGAAAATGCCGAGTCATTCAGCGAAGGTGTTGCCAGTGTGAAGTTAAATGGGAAATGGGGTTTTGTTGATAAAACAGGCAAAATAATTATCCCGTTTATGTATGAATATACCAACAAATTCAGTGAAGGATGGGCAGCAATTCAGCAATCAAATGGTAATTGGGGATTTCTTGACAAAAATTGTGCTCAGATAGACCTGTTCAGATACAGCTATGCTTTTTCTTTCAGTGACGGATTGGCATTGGTAAAATTAAATGATAAATGGGGCTACATAAACAAAGCAGGTAAAAAGGCAACCCCATTTAGGTACAGCTATGCCGTTTCTTTCTGTGACGGGTTGGCGTTAGTAAAATTAAATGACAAATGGGGCTACATAAACAAAGCAGGAGAAGAGGTAATCCCATTTAGGTACAATGAGGCGGAGTCTTTTAGAGAAGGTGTTGCCACTGTAAGATTAAATGACAAATGGGGCTACATAAACAAAGCAGGGGAAGAGGTAATCCCATTTAGGTACAGTCAGGCCAAGTCTTTCAGAGAAGGTGTTGCCATTGTAAGATTAAATGACAAATGGGGCTACATAAACAAAGTAGGGGAAGAAGTAATTCCATTTATATATGATAAAGCCGATTATTTCATAAATGATATGGCACCAGTTAAATTAAATGGCCAATATGGTTTTATCGACAAAACCGGCAAAGAGATAATCCCGATAAAGTATGATGAAAACATATTTTTCAAGGAAGGTTTGGCTTGTGTAAAAACGAAAGGTAAATATGGTTTTATCGACAAAACCGGTAAAGAGGTAATTCCATTTAGGTATGAAAAGGCCAATGATTTCAATAATGGAATGGCTAGAGTTAAACTAAATGATCTAAATGGTTTTATCGACAAAACCGGCATTGAGATAATCCCGTTAAGGTATGATGAGGTCGGAGGATTTGACGACAAAACGGGTAAGGAGTTAGGCCCTTTACTAACTACAGAGGTTGGGGGATTCTTCGAAGACATTGCAAGAGTTAAATATAACGGGAAATGGGGTTTTATTGACAAAACCGGCAAGGAGGTAATTCCTTTTAAGTATGATGAGGTCGGAGTATTTTACGGAGGCATTGCCAGAGTTAAACATAACGGGAAATGGGGTTTTGTTGACAAAACCGGCAAAGTGGTGACCCCCTTTAAGTATGATGAGATAAAGGTGTTTAAAGAAGATATGGCCGGAGTTAAATTGAATGGGAAATGGGGTTTTATTGATAAGACCGGTAAAGAGCTAATTCCGCTAAGGTACGATGATGTGGGGCTTTTCAACGACGGCTTGGCTAGAGTAGAATTAAATAATATGAATTTTTTAGATTTCAAATGTGGTTTTATCGATAAAACCGGTAAAGAGGTAATTCCAATAAAATACCTCTATGCAGAGTCTTTCCGTGATGGATTGGCAAAAGTAAAATTAAATAACAAATGTGGTTTTATTGATAGGAACGGCAAATGGGTAAGAGATATATATTTTTAATCAATGAACGATTATGAAAAATAATGAATTGGAAATTAAACTTGTAAATGCATTCAAGGAGAAACTGAAAGGACAAATATCAGATAACGGTGAGTTATTGATGTTTAGAATACCTGTAAGGATTGTTAAAATTGGTGAGCTAACTGCAACAATACAACATAGAAGTTTTGATGTTAATCAATTATTATTACATGGTAGCACTAATGTGTATTTAGCTGGAGTGATTGAAATTTATATAGAAGATGAATTCAAAAATGTTAAGCCAAGTGAATTTTACAATTTTGAAGCAATAGGAGTTGGAGCAAAATTAAATGCTGACAAGGAATTTGAGATTCAAGATAAGATTACACTAAGCAATTTCAATAAGAGGTAATGAAAGAATTCAAATCATCCGATAAAATCGAATTAAAGGTTGGCGGTAGTGTATTCGTTAAAAAGAAGTTGGGTGAAGGCGGCCAGGGTATTGTTTATTTGGTAGAGCTCAATGGCAAAGATTATGCCCTGAAATGGTACACCCAGCCCTGCAAGAAGGAGTTTTACGACAATCTCGACAACAACATCCGCAACGGTGCGCCAACCGGGGCATTCCTTTGGCCGCAGTTTTTAACGGTATGGAAAGAGAAACAATTCGGCTACCTCATGGCTTTACGTACGCCGGAATACCACGATTTTTCACACTTCCTGCTAGCCAAAGTGCGTTTTGCCAGTTTGTCGGCTATGATTAGCGCGGCCTTGCAAATCAGCAACGCGTTTCGCGAGTTGCACCGCAAAGGCTACAGTTATCAGGATTTAAACGACGGCAATTTTTTCATCAATCCCCAAACGGGCGATGTGCTGATTTGCGACAACGACAACGTGGCGCCTTACGGCAAAAATCTGGGAATTGCCGGGAAATGCCGCTACATGGCCCCCGAAGTGGTGTTGCGTAAAAATTTGCCCAATGCCGATTCCGACCGCTTTTCGCTGGCCGTCATCCTTTTCATGTTGTTGTTCAACAATCATCCGCTCGAAGGCAAGCTGGTTGCGGCCGTTCCCTGTCTGACTGATGAGATGGAACGCCTTTTTTATGGCAGCAATCCCGTTTTTATCTTCGACCCGCAAAACGATGCGAACCGTCCGGTTATGGGCATCCACACCAACGCGATTCGACGTTGGCCGGTCTTTCCACAGTTTATACAGGAGGCTTTTGTTCGTGCTTTTGGCTACAGTTGCATACACGAACCCAACCGGCGCGAACCCGAAAACGAATGGCAAAAGCTGTTTCAGCAATTGCGCGACCAAACAGTGAAGTGCAGTTGTGGCAGCGAAACGTTTATCGACACCACCTCCGCTCCTGTTTGTATCAATTGTCGCAAAAATTTGGGCGATCCGCTGAAACTGACTATCAACCGTCACCGGGTGGTTATGTTCCCCGGACAAAAAACTTACAGCTTCCACACCAGATTGCACAGCGACGATTATACCACCATTACCGGCGAGGTTATTCAAAACAAAAACAACCCCAATTTGTGGGGCTTGCGAAATTTAACTTCCGACAACTGGATGATCACCTTGCCCGATGGCTCACAAAAAAGCATTACGAACAACGAGGTTGTTCCGGTTTTCAAAGATGTTCAGATTATTTTTGCCGGAGGGGTGAAGGGGGAAATGGTCGGTTAATAAATAATAAAATGAAGTAAAAAGATGGCAGTCATTTACTTGAACGAAGAAGCAAGAATGGCATTTGAAGATAATAGTAGTAAACCAATTTATCGCTATTGTTCTTTAGAAAATGCCTTGACTATGATTAGTAAAAATAGTTTCTGGTTCTCTAATCCTATAAAATGGCCTGATCCATTTGAAAGGCTTTTTATTGATGCAGAATATCTGTTGAATGGAGCCAAACTTGAATTTCCTTACAAAGGTAAACTCTTTTGTATGTGTGTAACTCAAGAAATTAATAGTGAAGCTACATGGAATGCTTATTCTTCCACCCAAATTGCTATACAGTTTGAGCTAAACACTAAAGCCTTTATTAATTTATTAGAAAAACAAACAAAATATGATGTTTTCATAGGTAAAATGAATTATCTACCCACCAAAGATATTTGGAGAAATAGTGGACCAGAGGGTTTTAAAATGAGTGATTTATTTGATTCAAACATTGATGAAAAAGAAAAACTGAAGCTATTGTTGTTGAAACGAGTTTCTTTTGAATATGAAAATGAATTTAGAATTATCTTAATCTCAAAATCAAAAACTGATTCAACAAATGGTGTCAATATTAAAATTCCAAAAATAAAAACAAAATTTCCAAAATCGATCAAAGAGATAATTCCATCAATAAAGATTGGCCCATCAAAGAATAATGATTTTGTGAGTGCATTAAAGAAAATTCTTGTCGAATTGGTTGATTCTGAAATTAGTGCGTCTAAACTTAAAAGAACTTTGAAAGCAAAAGTTTACAATGTGAGTAAAGTAAAATAATTCATATATCTAAAAAATAAACTATGAGCCTATTAGATGCAGTTTCCATTCCGCGCCGAACGATGGCGCTGTTTTTCTTGGTTGATACCTCCGGCAGTATGAGCGGCGATAAAATCGGGGCCGTGAACGAAGCTATTCGTGAAGTAATCCCCGAAATCAAAGACATTTCGGCGGAAAATGCCGATGCGTTAATTAAAATTGCCGTACTCCAGTTTTCGTCGGGAGCACAGTGGCTTTACGAAAAACCCGTTGATTCGGATCAGTTTGTCTGGAACAACCTCGAAGCCGGAGGTTTGACCGATATGGGTGTAGCTTTCAAAATGCTGAATGAAAAGTTGTCGCGTAACCAATTTATGGCCGATGCCATTGGTTCGTATGCCCCTGCTATTTTTATGATGTCGGATGGTGAACCCACCGACGAATATAAAAAAGGTCTTGAAGAATTGCGCAAAAACAAATGGTTCAAAGTGGCTATTAAAGTAGCTGTTGCAATTGGAGCCGATGCCAATACTGAAATTCTGAAAGAGTTTACCGGAAATGAAGAGTGTGTATTAACGGTGAGGTCTCCACAGGCTTTGCGAAAAATGATCCGCTTTGCCAGTGTTACCGCTTCGCAGATTGGTAGCAAAAGTTCGGGCGTTGGCGCTGATTCCGCCGACGATTCAAATCAAAAAGCAGCCGACTTTGCTGGTCAAATGAAGACATTCCAACAAGACAACACCGATTTAGGCGGTATTCAGGAAGGATGGTAACAGCAAAAACCAATTTATGCAAAAACTTCAGGCATTTCACGTTTGTGAAATAGGGGCTTCGCACATCAAAGATGGGAAACCATGCCAGGATTTTTCATTAAGTTATGAAAGTCGTGATTACGCTGTGGCAATCGTATGCGATGGTCACGGTGGAAACAAATATCTCCGCAGCGACCGTGGCTCACGCATGGCAGCAGAACAAACCATGGAGGCAGTCAGCGAATTGATGAAAAACCGGTTTCGCAAGAGTTTGATGGGGATGAAGGTAATGGATACCTTGTTGACCTATCCTGAAAAGTTCATGAGCCAACTGGCAGCTAATATAATTTACCGTTGGCGTGAGTGTGTGGAAAAAGATTTTGCCGGAGAGCCATTCTCGGAAAAAGAAATCGCAGTGCTTACTCCCAAAGAATTAGACTCTTTTCAGGCAGATGATGGTTGGGTAACTGCATACGGGACAACCTTAATTGTTGCGGTCATGGCAAGAAACTTCTGGTTTGGCCTGCAAATAGGCGATGGTAAATGTGTGGCTGTAAGCGACAAGGGCGCGTTTTCGCAACCTATTCCCTGGGACGATTCATGTTTCCTGAATGTAACCACTTCGCTGTGCGATGTTCAGGCTTTGTCGCGTTTTCGCAACTATTTTAGTGCTGAAAACCTCCCTGCAGCCATCTTTGTAGGTTCCGACGGCGTTGACGATACCTTTGGAACCGATGATGCTTTGCACGATTTCTATCAAACCGTGCTGAAACTTTTTGCTGAAAAGGGGATGGAACAAGCCAAAGTTGAATTACAAAACTATTTACCTACCCTGTCTACCAAGGGAAGTCAGGACGATATTGCGATTGCGGGGATAACAAATGTGAAAACATGAGGATGTTGGAATAAAAAACCCCACAAAACTGTAGGGTAAAAATTCAGATGATTTATCTATTTTTAATAAACCAACTCTTAAGTTGAGATCATACTCGGTCAAAGAGTCGAGTAAGACATCATCTTAAAAATTGGCATCCGATTAAAAGCAATATAGCTTTCATTCTTTTGTATGTTTTCCGCATGGCATTACTATGAGTTGATAGGACAGGTTCCGCCTGTTCACCATATCGCTTTCCCCAATAAGACGAAGGTAAAGCTGCTTGATTATCCGCCTGTTAAAATATATTATTGGAGCTCTCAATCATTGGGGTTACAACAAGTACAACTGGATGGTTTCAGAATATTCAGTTTAGAAAAGTCGGTGTGTGATGCTGTAAAATTCAGAAATAAAATTGGTAAAGACACAATGGCAGAGATTCTTAAAAATTATCTCAAAAGAAAAGACAAAGACCTGAATTTGCTTTTTCGTGTGGCTAAGCAGATGAAAATGGAAAGTTTGCTGAGAGATTACCTTAGTCTGATTCATTAAATTCCAATTTACTTTTCAAAGAGTCTTTAATTATTTTGTGGTCAATACTTAATTTGTATATTTGCAATTCGCGAATTGCAAATACGTTTAACTAAGATGAAGAATCATAATGGAATGCGGCCACAAGATGTCGTGATTTTGTTAAAATTGAGCACAATGAACATGGAGAGTCTTCGTTTTGCCGATATTGCAGATTCACTGAAGATTAGCGCATCTGAAGTCTCGGAGAGCCTGGAACGCAGCCGCATGGCCCGCCTTGTTTCAGAAGACAAACGAGAGTTGTACCGTTCGTCATTGATGGAATTTTTGGTCTTTGGATTAAAGTATGTTTTCCCGGCATCTCCCGGCGCTATGATCAGGGGGGTGGCAACTGCGCATGCTGCACCGCCTCTAAACAATATCATCACGGCGCAGAACGATTTATTCGTTTGGCCTACCGCTAAAGGGGCCACGCGAGGGCAGGCAATTGTACCCTTGTACAAAACAGTCCCAGAGGCTGCAATAAAAGACGCCAAACTTTATGAACTGCTGGCCCTCACCGATGCAATCAGGGTTGGCAGGGTAAGAGAGGTGAACATCGCTATCGAAGAATTGAAGAAACGAATAAATCCAATTTAACATGTCGAACATCGCATTATTGGCCGCGGTTGCAAAAGGTCTTGGTCACCTCTCACAATCTGTTGTATTTGTTGGCGGGGCGGTAACTGAATTGTATGCAACAGATAGAGCCGCCACCGAGGTGCGGGCAACCGACGATGTGGATTGTGTGGTCGAATTGGTATCTTATAGGGAGTTTACTGTGATTGAAGAGGAGTTGCGAAAGCTGAAATTTACTAATGATACAGAGAGCAGCGTTATCTGCAGATGGATTTACAGGGGGATAAAAGTTGATATTATGCCCAACGATGCTTAGGTTATTGGCTTTAGCAACCAGTGGTATGCCGATGGGATGCGTAATTCGATCAATTACGAACTGGAAGAAAACCTAACCATTCGGATTTTTGCTCCGGCCTGGTTTCTGGCATCAAAAATGGTTGCCTTTGCAGATCGCGGGAAATATGTTTTTCGTACGAGTTCTGATTTCGAAGATATTGTCTATGTATTGGATAATAGTCCACTCCTCGTAGACGAAATTAAGTCGGCAGATGACAAGGTAAAGCAATATCTCAAATCAGAGTTTCGAAAGTACTTATCAAACAAAAATCTCTCGGAAGGCATATTTTGTGCCTTGCCATATGGTTCAGGCAGTGAAAGAATTGATCGAATCAGAGCAATTATGGAAGAAATCACGTTCACTGCGTAACTTAGCCCAAAGAAATATTATGGGCTAGTTGCGACTGCAGGATTAACTTCAATATCACAGGAGGAGGGGCATCATCACCGGATTATCCGTAAACAGCTGTTTTGCAGATTTTCTACTTGTCTTCCGTGCTTTTTTAGCACGAAATGCAATGATCAAATTAAAAAAACATATTTTGTACCTTTGCCCCGAAAATGGGAATAATCCGGTGAACGGATCTGATCATTCAGGGTCACCCCATACTTAATTATAACCCGAAAAAGAAGTTATTGAAATGAGAAAATGGCGTGTCGAGGATTCTGCTGAGTTGTACAGCATCAACGGTTGGGGTATCAATTATTTCTCCATTAACGAGAAAGG
>JAJZSZ010000084.1 GCA_021849365.1 Bacteroidota bacterium
GTTGCGAAAATGCTCCATGAGATGTATGCCCAAAAAGGATTAAAGCGTTACCTCTACCTCATAGAACTCCTGAATTACCTGGGGTACACCGATTTTTCGCCTATCGCAAGCCGTAGTTTTGCCAATACGATAACTACTGAAGTTGACAACCGAATGGCTAAAGTTTACGAATTCTCGACGCAAAGCTACAACCGGAAAATATCAATAAACGAGGTGGCCTCGATTGCCGGTATGAACACCGCCTCTTTTTGCAGGTACTTTCGCAAAAAAACCGGTAAAACTTTCGCCGAATTTATAAATGAGCTCCGAATCAGCTATGCATGCAAATTGTTGAGACATGGAGGAAACAGAACAGTCGAATTTATTTGCTTCGAAGCAGGTTTTAATAACCTTTCCAATTTTAACCGGCAGTTTAAAGCAAGGGTCGGGAAATCACCATCGGAGTACCGGAAACTGATAAATATTCAGGGAGAATAGTCGGCATTTGGGATATTTCTTTGAAAAAACAACGATTATTAACAAACGGTATCTTAAATTCGTTGAATAGAATATTTACTCTCAACGCAAATTTCATGAAAGTCAAAGCATTCCACAAACTATCTTACGGATTATACCTGATTGCTTCTGAATATCAGGGCAAAAAGTCGGGATACATTGCCAATACTGCATTCCAGGTTACTTCGGAACCACCTCAAATGGCCATATCGTGCCACAAAGACAACTTTTCGGCTCAAATTATTCTTAATTCCGGAGCGTTTTCTGTTTCTGTGCTTAAACGGGAAGTGAATATGAAAATCATTGGCGATTTTGGCTTTATGTCGTCAACTGATATCAATAAATTTGCAGGAATCAATTACCTGAAAGGTCTGTCGGGATCGCCAATTGTGACTGATAGTGCTGTAGCCTGGTTCGATTGCAAAGTTGTGAAATCCATCGATTTGGGATCGCACTACCTCATTATTGGCGAAGTAATCGATTCCGATGAACTGTCGGACGAAGAGCCACTCACCTACCAGTATTATCGCGAGAAATATAAAATGTTCTCGCCCAAAAACTCGCCGACTTACATCGAGAAATCGAAACTGGAAGCAGAAGCATCTGCTAAAGCCGAAATAGCAGAAGAACCGGAGCACGAACACATTTTTGACGGCGAGAATTACATTTGCCAGATATGCGGTTACTCCTACAATCCGGAAGAAGGCGATCCGACCATGGGTATTCCGCCCGGTACTCCATTCGAAAAACTGCCTGAAGATTACAAATGTCCGGTTTGCAACGCGAGTAAAGAATACTTTAAACCAGTATAGTGTAGTGAGCAGGCATGACTTTTCTCTGCACAAAAAAATGTATTTTTGCCGCCAAATATTTCAAATACTATGAAGAACAAAAATTACAACATCGCATTGACCCAGATCGCTCTTGACGGTACTCCGGATGTAAACCTTAAGAAATGCCTGGAGTGGATCAGAAAAGCAGCTGCGCAAGGAGCCAATGTGGTTTGTTTACCCGAATTATATAGCTCGTTTTACTTCTGTCAGAGCGAAAACCACGATTACTTCGAATTAGCCGAACCGCTGCACAACGATTCGTACAAAGCATTCAGTGCACTGGCAGCCGAGCTTGGTGTTGTGTTGGTTGTACCTTTCTTCGAACGCCGTGCTTCAGGACTTTATCACAATTCAGCATATATTATTGATACCGATGGCTCGCAGGCCGGTTTATACCGCAAAATGCATATTCCTGACGACCCAAGCTATTACGAAAAATTCTATTTCACACCAGGAGATATTGGGTTCAAAGCCTTCGATACCAAAGTTGGTAAAATCGGAACACTGATTTGCTGGGACCAATGGTATCCTGAAGGAGCCCGGATTACTTCATTGCAGGGGGCCGAAGTTCTTTTCTACCCCACTGCCATTGGCTGGCATCCTCACGAAAAAGCACAGTATGGCGAAAAACAGCACGATGCATGGCGCACAGTTCAGCGCGGACATGCCGTTGCCAACGGTATTTTTGTGGCAGCCTGCAACCGTGTGGGATTTGAGAAACCGGTTGAAAGTTCGGCTGGTATCGAATTCTGGGGAGCTTCATTTATTGCCGGACCTCAAGGTGAAATTCTGGCTGAAGCTTCGCACGATAAGGAAGAAATCCTGATAGCTGAAATCGACCACGCATTGATGGAAGATGTTCGCCGTAACTGGCCTTTCCTTCGCGACCGTCGCATTGATGCTTACGGTGATATTGTAAAACGATTTATTGACTAACCTGATTTTGATTCGAAAAACACTATCAGTAACACATATAATGCAAAAAAAAGCTCTGTTTCTTGATTTAGACAACACGATTTATTTGGTGAGTTCGATTGGCGAGGAGTTGTTTAAATCACTTTTTCAGATCATCAGCGAAAGCGGTGAATTTTCTGAAAATATAGAAGAACTGAAAAAGGAAATCATGAGACGTCCGTTTCAGTTTGTAGCCAACGATTTTTCATTCAGCGATTCTTTAAGATCAAAATGCATGGATCACCTGCTGAATTTAACATACGAGACTCACATCAATACAGTCGAAGGTTATCCGGTTCTGCAAGAAATTCCCTGCAAGAAATTCCTGGTAACAACTGGCTTTACCAAACTTCAAAACAGCAAAATTGATCGGCTGAACATCAGGGACGACTTTGAGAAGATTTATATCATCGATCCAAGCCTGACGTCGCTCTCAAAAAGAGATGTTTTCAAGAAAATACTGGTTAAGTACAAGTTCAAAATCGATGAAGTGCTGGTGGTTGGCGACGACCTGAACTCTGAAATCAAAGCAGCCCAAAGCCTGGGAATCGATTCTGTTCTATACGATTACCAAGGAAATCAAACAGCCAATAATGGCCAAAAAGTTATCCGTAATTTCGCTGAAGTAAAAAATTACATTTAAAAACAAGTCAAACCCAACCTGTTTATGAATAACATAACCCGTCGTTTTCCTGCAGAATGGGAAAAACATCAGGCGACTTTATTATCATTTCCATCAGAAGGCCGCGACTGGCCCGGAAAGTACCATGCCATTAAATGGGCATTCGTAGAGATGATCAAAAAAGTGACCACTTACGAACCGGTAATTCTGGTCGTAAAGTCTGACGAAATGCGTGAGAAGGTGGCTGTAATGCTCGAACAGGCGCATGTCGATCCATCGGCAGTGAATTACATCATTAAAGATACCAACCGCAACTGGATGCGCGATTCGGGCCCTGCCATTGTGAAAACTGCTGACGGGGGACGAGAAGCCATACAGTTTGGCTTTACCGGATGGGCAAAATACAAAAACCACCGAAAAGATCAGGGAATTCCGGCTGCAGTGGCTCAACACCTTGGGTTACCAGTTGTGCCTGCCTTGTACAACAACAAACTGGTGGTTCTGGAAGGAGGTTCAATTGACGTAAATGGTTTTGGAACATTGATTACTACCGAAGAATGCCTGATGGATCCCGTTCAGCAAATACGCAATAAAGGATTCAGCAAAGAAGATTATGAGAATGTTTTCCGCGAATATTTGGGCGTAACCAATACCATTTGGCTGGGCGAAGGCATTGAAGGTGACGATACCCATGGCCATGTCGACGATATTTGCCGCTTTGTAAACCGAAATACAGTAGTTGCTGTAAATGAGTCAAACACTGCTGATCCCAACCATCACAAGCTGGAAGCCAATCTCGAAATCCTGAAAAACGCAAAGCTCGAGAATGGTGAAAAACTGAATGTTGTAAAAATGCCAATGCCTGCGCGTCTTGATTTTGAAGATTTGCGACTTCCGGCCAGTTACGTGAATTTCCTGATGACCAATGGCTGTATTTTGATGCCAACATTCAACGACAAAAACGACTACAAAGCACTTGGCATTTTAACTGATTTATTTCCCGAGCGAGATGTAATTGGTATTAACGCTGTCGATTTGGTTTGGGGATTAGGAACATTGCATTGCCTGAGCCACGAAATCTGCGAATAACTTATTCAGAAATATACTTTAATCAGTGCTTACAGCCGGGTCATCCTCATCGATCCGGCTATTTTTTATGCCATAAGTGAAATAAATAACCAAACCTACAACCAGCCAGATCATAAACCGAAACCAGTTGGTGGCACCCAGTTCACTCATCAGGTAAAGGTTAGTAAGTAATCCCAGCACAGGAATCAGCGACCATCTTTTTATTACTGCCTTGAAAGTGATAATTGCTGAAACAATGCAGAATATAATTATCGGGAAATGGTGACGAATAATTTTCAGCAGATTAAAGCCCTCTGAATGATCAGTAGCTACCGAACTAACCTGATAACCTGAATTCCAGATGAAGAACAGAACCACTGCCCAAATGGGTAACAAATACCTTCGGCTATCGGCATAAGGTACCCGAAATCCTTTTCCGTCGTGCTTTTGCTGGCCGGTAGGATTGAGCACAAGAATTCCGCCCGACACAAGTATAAAAGCAAATAAAGTACCGATGCTGGTCAAATCTGTTACCTCGGTAAGGTTCATAAAAAGCGAAGGGACAGCAACAACCACTCCGGTAACAATCGTTGCAAAAGCCGGAGTCCTGAATTTCGGATGAAGCCTTGAAAATATGGGAGGAAGAAGTCCGTCGCGACTCATGCTCATCCAGATACGCGGCTGCCCCAACTGAAAGACCAGCAAAACACTCGCCATGGCAATCACAGCGCCAAAAGCAATTACTCCGGACAGTTTGGTCAGGTGCAATTTGGTAAAAACATAGGCCATCGGATCAGAAACGCCCAGCTCGTTGTATGGAACCATTCCGGTCAAAACCAGGCTAATCAGCACATAAAGTATAGTGGTAATCAGTAAGGCGTAGAACATTGACAAAGGCAAATCCCGTCTTGGGTTGCGACATTCTTCTGCGGTTGTCGAAATAGCATCAAACCCGATGTAAGCGAAAAATACTCCGGAAACGCCTTTTAATACGCCACCAATGCCATTAGGTGCAAAAGGGCTCCAGTTTTCGGGCTTCACATAAAAAGCGCCAATCCCGATAACCATGAGCAGAAGCACCACTTTCAGCACCACAAAAAAGTCGTTGGTAATGCGCGATTCTCTTATTCCAATGTAGCAAATCCAGGTAATTACCACCACAATAAACAATGCCGGAATATCGGCTACCAAATGAAAATTCCCGATTTGTGGTGCATTCATCCATGCTGAATAAGCGCTCTGCAAATCGGAACTTAATGCTGACAATGGCGTCCCGGAATTTATTGCATTTATAGCCGCATGATATCCTCGTGAAGCACTTAAAAAATCGGTCGAAAGATAATCAGGAATGTGAAAGCCCAGTCCATCCATTAATCCTGTAAAATATCCCGACCACGATATGGCCACGGCAATATTGCCAATTGCATATTCCATGATCAAATCCCAACCAATGATCCAGGCAATCAGTTCGCCAAAACTCACATAGGCATAGGTATAAGCACTTCCGCTAATTGGTATCGACGAGGCAAACTCGGCGTAGCACATAGCCGACAAACCGCAGGCTATAGCAGTAAACACAAAAAGCAGCGAAACTGCAGGACCTCCAGCAGCGGCAGCATTTCCAACCGTACTGAAAATTCCGGCACCAACAATAGCGGCAACACCAAGAGCCGTCAGGTCGAAGACCCGAAGCGTTCGTTTCATGCTTCCCGAACCGGCAGTCAGCAGGTCGGCGCTTTGCAGAATTTGCGAGACAGATTTCTTTCGGAAGAGGTTATTAAGCTTCACTTGATTTAAGTATTGAGCAAAAATAAATAAAAATAAAGACCCGAAACGTTTATCTCAGGTCATTTCAATTTCCGGATACAACAAAAAAACACATTTTCCTGAAAGATAAAATATGTTAACTTATTAAAAATTAGTTCGGAAGGGTAACCTTTTCAAGGTTTTCGGAATATACATTGGTTTTTTATAAACTTGCAGCCTCAAAATTGAAAAACATAACCAGATTAACCCAAATGATGAAAAAGAGCCAGGTAAAGATTGTATTGATCCTTTTGTTAAATGTAATACTCATCCACCCTGCCCAATCTCAAATTCATAAGTACTTTATTATCAGTGGAAAAATAATTTCAGAAATCACAAATACTGATTATAGCACCGTTCAAATTGTAAAAAATAACCAACGGCCGGTAACTGCCCAAATTCCGGGTCATGGTCGTTTCAGACTCGAACTCGAGTACAACGCTGAGTATAAACTCACTTTCAATAAAAAAGGACTCCTTCCCAAGACCATCGTTGTTAATACTGATATTCCGGAAAAAGAAATGGCCTCCGAGTCGAATTTTCCACGTTTTCTTATGGCTGTCAAACTTTCTGCCGAGAAAAAAGTCTCTGAAGATTTATATTCCGAAAATAAAATTCAGCACATCAGTTATTCTGCCAGCCAACAAGGCTTTGCCCGAATTCCGTCAGTTATGGATGTGGAGTTGGTTGAAAAAGGTAATGATCGGGCATCCCGAATTTTGCCTCAGGAAAGTAAAGCCGGAATGCAAATTTACCAGGTGTTCTGATCTCAACGGCGGGAGCGGAATCCCTTCACTTTACCTCACCAATCCATTACAACTTTAGCCTAAGTAAAAATTAGCTCAGGTTTTATACATAATACCATCAATTAAGCAGTGAGCTTTGCTTGTCTTTTCATTGATTTGGTTAATTTTACAAGGCGATTAGATAATTTTCACAAAATTCCATTCGTTTTAACAGTATTTCATTGAATAGATACGCATATGCAAAAAATAGGTCGAGTAGGTTTTTGGATTCTCCTGATTCTTAATCTATTAATACAACTTCCATCCCAGGCTCAAAGCAAGAAATATTTTGTTATAACCGGTAAAATTGTTCCGGAGGTTGAAGGTGGCGGCAATGGAAGCATTGAAGTTACCAAAAACGGGAAAGAAACGACCACCATTGATATTCCCAAAAATAACCGGTTCAGATTTGAATTGGAATTTTTTAATGAATTTACCCTGAATTTCAAATATCCCGGACACTTTAATAAAATCATCTCTGTTTCAACCGAAATTCCACAGGACGTTTGGGAACGCGACAATGATTTCCCCCCCTTCCCAATGATTGTTCAGTTGACCAAAGAATTCGAGGGAATTGATAAAAGTTTTACGCTAAAACCTTCAGGAAGAATTTTCTATGGAAAAGATATTGACAATTTTGAGAAAGAAAGCTACGTATCAGATCTACAATTTACTGAGCAAGTTGCCAATGCAAAAAACCAGGCCAACCAGGTAGCAAAAGAAGCCGCAACAATATCCAAGGAAAACGCACAGGATTTAGCAGCGAAACAACGGAACTTCGATCAGATCATTAAAGAAGCCGACGCTCTTTACCAGCGGGGCGAATATCAAATGGCATTGGTAAAATACCTTGAAGCTCGTGGCCTTTTCCCCGACAAAGCTTACCCGAACGACAGGGTTGCAGAACTTCAGGATTTGGTAAAAGCGCTTCAAATCACTGAAAAACAAAAAGCCGAACTGGAACAAAAATATAAATCGGCAATTGCCAAAGCCAACGGATTTTTCGATCAGAAAAGTTACAAAGATGCACGCCCTGTTTACGAAGAAGCCCTTCAATACAAGCCTGGCGACGTTTTTGCCAACGGCAGAATCAACGAAATTGACCAGTTACTTGCACTGCTCGATAAACAAAGCAAGTTTAAAGACCTGATTGCCAATGCCGACAACAACTACAAATCGAAAAATTACGATCAGGCGGTGGCTTTGTATGGCCAGGCCAAACAACTGATTCCTGAAGACAAATACCCGCAAAGTCAAATTGATCTTATTAACCAGGAGAAGGCTCAACAAGCTAAGGCCGATCAACTTGAGAAAGATTTCAACCAGGCTATGCAATCAGCCAATAATCTGGTGCAGCAGAAAGATTATTTGCAGGCGTTGAATATGTACAAAAAGGCGCTCGATCTGAAACCTGACAACAAACTGGCCAAAGATAAAATGGCTGAAGCTGAGCAGGCCATGATTGCCATCGAAAACGATAAAAAATATCAGCAGGCTATTCAGTTAGCCGACAAAGCGCTGGCCGGAAACGATTTGCAAAAAGCAAAAATGCAATATCAGGAAGCCTTGAAGTTTAAACAGGACGAGTACCCCAAAACCAAACTTGCTGAAATTGCCACAACCGAAGCCAATGAAATAGAGTTTAATAACCTGGTTGCGAAAGCTGAAAAGGCATTTCAGATAAATAATTTTGACGAGGCACTGACCGCCTATAACAGTGCGCTCAAAATCAAGCCGAATGATTCTGCCGTGAAAAAGAGGATCGATGATATCCAAAACCTCAGAAACAAGGAAGAGGCCGATAAGGAATATGCCACATTAATTGCTCAGGCCGATCAGAGTTTCAGCAACAACCAGTTCGACGAAGCTATTGCAGCCTACAATAAAGCCCTTCAGATCAAAAAATCAGAAGGATATCCCAAAGATCAGCTCCGCAAAATAGAATCATATCAGGCGTCAATAAAGAAGGCTGATAAAAACATGCTGGCTAAAGACTATGCCGGATCGGTCCAGGAACTCAACATCGCACTTCAGTCGAAACCAAACGACACATACGCAACCAGAAAAATTGCTGAAATACAAAAGATTGTAGCTGATCAGAAACAGCAGGAAGAAAAAGCCAAAGCCGATCTGCTGGCCTATAATGAAGCGATTAAAAATGCTGATCAGCTGTTTTCTGCCAAAAGTTATCCGGAGTCTCTGAATAAATACAAGGAAGCGCTGGCAATAAAATCGGCTGAAACCTATCCGCAGAAACGGATAAAAGAAATTGAAACCATTCTCGACGGCATTCAAAAGGAAAAAACCCGGATAGAAAACGACTATAAAGCTGCTATTGCAGGTGCCGACCGAATGTTTGAGCAAAAAGATTACACCAATGCCCAGGCTGAATACCGGAAAGCTTTGACCATAAAAGCCGATGAAGTTTACCCCAAAAACCAGATTCAGAAAATTGACGATATTTTGGCTGAAAACCGCCGCAAAGAAGAGGAACTTCAAAGGCAACAACAGGAAAAACAGAATCTTGCATTTAATGAGGCCATGGCTGCAGCCGATAAATCGTTTAGCGCCAATGATTTTAACTCGGCAAAAATTGGCTATGAAACAGCACTGGGAATAAAACCAAACGATGCTGACGCCAAGAAGAAATATGCTCAAACCGAAGCTATGCTTGCTCAGATTGCACGAAATACGCAGGCTTACAACAAAGCGATTACCGAAGCCAACAACCGGTTAACTGCCAAACAGTACCCTGAAGCAAGAGAAAAATACATGGAAGCGCTTCAGTACTTACCCAATTCGGAATACCCCAAACGGCAGGTGGCACAAATTGATGAACTACTTGCCCAGCGCGAAGCCGAAGCCAAACTAAGGCGCGATTTCGATCAGGCAGTTACCGAAGCCGAAAATTTGTTTAAAGCCAAAGAATTGCTGAAAGCCAAAGATGCATTTACGAAGGCTTACAATTTAATTCCGTCTGAACCGGTTCCGCCGCAGCGCATCAACGAAATCAACAACCTGCTGGCTGAACAGGAACGCCAGAATGCGGCTCAAAAAGCACTTTTGGAAGCCTATCAGAAAGTCATTCAACGTGCCGACAATCATTTCGGGAATAAAGATTACAGCGCAGCAATACTGGCCTACAACGAAGCGCTGGTGGTAAAACCTGACGAAAAATATCCTGAAGATCAGCTTGCTTTGATTCAAAAGTTACTGAAAGAACAAAATGAACAAAACTACAAATCGGCAATCGCAAAGGCTGATAATTTCTTCAACGCCAACCAATTCGATGGGGCTGAAACCAATTACAAAGAAGCTTTAAAATTCAAGCAAAACGACCCGTATGCCACACAGCGGCTTAGCGACATTCAAAAGAAAAGAGCCGATGTTGAAGCAAAAAACAGCCGTTTGAAGAAACTTGAAGACGACTACAAAGCTTTGATCGCCGATGCCAATAATGATTTCAAAAATAAAACTTACTTGGTAGCCAAAGGAAAATACCAGAAGGCGCTGACGATGAAACCGAATGAGGTTTATCCGAAAGACCAAATTGCTAAAATTGACGAATTGCTTTACGCTCAACAACAAGCTGATGAAAAAGACAAGCAATATACCCAGTTTATTCAGCAGGCTGAAGATGCCTATAAAGCAAACAAGCTTAAAGAAGCCCGAGATTTGTTCCAAAAGGGATATAACCTGAAGCCATTCGAAGCGCTTCCGCCAATGCGCATCGCCGAAATCGACCGCAAACTGGCGCAACAGGCTGAAGCCGCGCAGTTGGCCGCTATGGAAGAAGCTCAGCGATTGGCCAAAGAAAAGGCTGACAAGGAACAGTATGCCAATTCTGTGGCGGCAGGCGACAAAGCTTTTGCCAGCAAATTGTACAAAATCGCCAAGGTCCACTACACAGATGCGTTGACTGCCCTACCCGACGAAAAATATCCGAAAGATCAGATTGCCAAATGTGATCTTTTATTGGCCCAGGAAGAAAAGAATAAGATGCTGGCTTTGCAGAAGTCACAACAGGATTCAATACAAAAAGCTAAAGACATGCTGTTTGAAGCTGCCATGGCTTCGGCTAAAGACCATGAAACAAACAAGCGCTACGAACAGGCTATTCAGAAATACACCGATGCCATTAATCTTAAACCAGAGCAGCGACCGGCAATTCAAAAATACATCGACAACATTAACGATAAGCTTAAGTTCTTTGCTAAGCAGGACGCCGAATATAAACGACTGATCAAACTGGCAGATGGTTATTTTACTGAATCGAAGCTCAGAGAAGCTTTGACTGAATATCAGAATGCGCTGAGCATTAAGCCAGAAGAAGAGTATCCACGCAACCAGATCAAAGAAATTCAGGCTCAATTGGCTGCCATTGAAACAAACTATGCCAATGCTATTTCGGAGGCCGACAAAGCCTACGATGCTGCTGATTGGATAAAGGCTAAAACCAGTTATACCGATGCCTTAAGAATTAAGCCTAACGAATCCTATCCGGCCAACCGGTTGAAAGAAGTTAATCAAAAGATTTCCGATTCAAATCTGGCTGCACTTGCCAAAGCCGCTAACGACAAGGCTTACAATGAGACCATGGAAAAAGCAGAACAGTTGTTCAAAGAAGATCAGCTAATCTCTGCTAAAATGCAGTTCAAAATGGCTCAATCCATTAAGCCAGAAGAAAAATTACCAGCACAGCGCATAAAAGAGATTGATGCGCTGTTAGAGCAACGAAACAAAGACCAGCTGGCCAGCCAACAACGTGAAATCGACGAAAAATACAGCAAAGCTTTAGCCCTGGCCGATAATTCGTATCGCGACAAAACATATAGCGTTGCCAAACTTCAGTACCAACAAGCTTCGTTGATCAAGCCAAATGAAGAGTACCCTAAAACGCAGATGGCTTTAATGGATAAACTGATGAACGAAGCCAAGGCGGCTGAAACTTATGTCGTGAAACTTCCGGAGCCCGAACCAACGCAACCGGTTGAACGCAATGTTGTCAGTCAACCTGAAACTGAAAAATCGATTGAAGAAAGGGCCAGTATGTACACCACGACCACAAACTACGACGACGCAATTAAAAAAGCCGACGATTTGTTTGGTGTAAAAGATTATGCCGTAGCCCGATTCTATTATTATAAAGCTTCGGAAATTAAACCTACTGAAGAATACCCGAAAAAGCAGGTTGATTTGATCCGTAAATTAATTGATTCTCAATTATCTTCGGCAGATCTTTCGGAATACGACAAAGCCATTGCTCAGGCCGACAATGCGTTCTCCAACAAAAACTATACGATTGCCAAGTTCTTCTATTACAAAGCACTCGGAATAAAATCGTGGGAAAAATACCCCAAAGACCGTATCAATGAAATACTTGCACTGACCAATTCGCTCCTTTCGGAACGGGAAGAAAAAGAATACCGCGATAATATTGCAAAGGCCGACGAAGCTTTCTTCAACAAAGAACTGGCTATTTCGCGCTTCTATTACAACAAAGCCCTTAACATTAAGAAAGACGAAAATTACCCGAAAATAAAGCTTAAGGATATTCAGAAATTGCTGGCACAAGGCTCACTCGACGAGGCCGACGGGCAGTATAAGAAGTTCATCGAACTTGCTGATGAAGCCTTCCAGATGAAGAATTATACACAGGCCCGCTTTAATTACAACAAGGCCCTGAACCTGAAAGCGAACGAAAAATATCCGAAAGATCAGCTCCGGAAAATAAAGGAAGAGCTTGAAAAACCGAATAAATAGTTTCGGAGAATTTGAATTAAACAAAAGTATTTTACACAATTCACTAAAAGAATCGGTTTGGAACTAAAAATAAAAGATCAGTTAATCAGGTTGTTCGAGTCGCATTTTAAAGAAGAGGTTACATTTTTCGAACAACTACCCGCCTCGGGCTCGTACCGCGAATACGCTCGCTTAAAAAGTGCGGGACATCAGGTTATTGGCGCTTACAATCAGGACGTAAAAGAGAATCAGGCCTTTCTCGAATTCTCAGCACATTTTCGGAACAAGAATATTCCTGTTCCGCACATTTATGCCGTTAATGGCAGCGTTGACTGCTACCTTCTGGAAGATTTGGGGAATACTACTTTGTTCGATTTTCTGACTGAAACCCGCGAAAAAGAAGGTTTCTCGATTAAGATTGTTGACGAATACAAAAAAGTGTTGCGCGAACTTCCACGCATTCAGCTGGTAGCCGGGAAAGACATCGACTACAGCGTGTGTTATCCGCGCGAAGCCTTCGATAAACAATCGATGATGTGGGACCTGAATTACTTCAAATACTATTTTCTGAAACTCGCCAAAGTTCCGTTCGATGAGCAGGCCCTGGAAGACGATTTCCAGGCTTTCAGCGATTATTTGCTGGCTGTTGACAACAATGCCTTCCTGTACCGCGATTTTCAGTCGCGTAATGTAATGTTGAAGGACGGGAAAGTATATTTTATCGATTACCAGGGAGGACGAAAAGGCGCTTTGCAATACGATTTGGCTTCGTTACTTTACGATGCCAAGGCCAATATTCCTGAAGCCGAACGCGAAGAATTACTTGAGTTTTATCTCAATGAACTGGTTCAATACAAGCAGGTCGATCGCGAAAAATTCAAATCATTGTTCGATGGATATGTGCTGATCCGCATCATGCAAGCCATGGGTGCATATGGGTTCCGTGGATTCTACGAAAAGAAAGAGCATTTCCTGAAAAGTATTCCGTTTGCGCTTAAAAACCTCGAAACATTATTAGCTAAAAATACCATCCAGATCAAACTTCCGGAGTTACTGAAAGTACTGAAAGCAGTTACCGAATCACCATTCCTGCGCTCTATAAGTCCGGCAAACGACCGTCTGACCGTTCGCATCAGCAGTTTTTCATACAAAAAAGGTATTCCTCACGACCCTTCAGGAAACGGAGGTGGCTTTGTTTTCGACTGCCGCGCAATTCACAATCCAGGACGCTATCCGGAGTTTAAACATCTAACCGGGAAAGATCAGCAGGTTCAGGAATTTCTGGAAGAAAAATCGACGATTGGGGTATTTATGACATCGGTCATCAGCCTGGTTTCGCAATCTGTTGAAGTTTATCTTTCACGAGGATTCACCCATTTAAGTGTAAACTTCGGGTGCACCGGAGGCCAGCACCGGTCGGTATATGCAGCCGAAAAATTAGCCGAATACCTTCGGAACAATTATCCGGTTACGGTTGTTTTACAGCACGTCGAACAGGATAAATAGGAAAAAATGTCGAAAACACAGTGTAAAAACGAAGAATACAAAGAGAAAGATGACGCTAAATACGTTTGTAAACGTTGCGAACGTAAGGCTAAAAAAGAAGATAAACTTTGTAAACCAAAGAAAATAAAAGACTAATAAAAGTTCGATCTCTATGCTAATTAAGAAGAACCTGTTTGTTCTTCGTTTTTTGCTGCCGACATTATTTTTCCTGATTCCTATTTCGATACAAGCCCAGTTTAATTTGGAAGGCCAGGTTCG
>JAJZSZ010000085.1 GCA_021849365.1 Bacteroidota bacterium
CACGCTGGTTGATGGCCGGGGTGGCTTCTTTAAAGCCGAAATTGATGATCCGAATCCCAAACGCTGCGCAGTAAAAGTTATTCATTCGGAGCTGAATTACGGATTGCGGAATTTCGGAGTACATGTGGCCATTGCTCCTACCAAAAACATTGAGCGGATAGAGTGGTTCCTGGAGAAAGCTACAGAAATAGGCATCAACCGGGTGACTCCGCTGCTTTGCCATCATTCGGAGCGGAAGGAAATTAAGCACGACCGGCTTGAAAAAGTAATGGTTTCGGCTATGAAGCAATCGCTGAAAGCTTATTTGCCGCAACTGGATGAGCTTACCAAATTTTCAGCATTTATAAAGCAACCGTTCGAAGGGCAAAAATTCATCGCTCATTGCGAGGAGCAACATCGCGAGCTGCTGAAAAATGCCATGACTAAAGGTGAAAATTACCTTATTTTAATTGGTCCTGAAGGTGATTTTTCGACTGAAGAAATTAGAATGGCTATTGAAGCTGGATTTGTTCCTGTTAGTTTGGGCGACAGCCGCTTGCGCACCGAAACTGCCGGAGTAGTCGCCTGCCATACTTTTAATCTGCTGAACGAATAATCACCGGTTAATGGCAAAGAACGGGCTTGCCGGGCGATACACCATTTTCGTTATAGGCATCGACCTGGAACCAGTAAGCTTTGATTTTATCGGGACAATGAATGGTTATTCTTGTACTTTTTAATACCCGAAAACTGTGGTAAAGCTTTTCTTTGTCAATTCCATACCGAATGTTGTAACCTGTTGTCCGGGGTTGTTTTTTCCAGAATAGTTTAACAGACTGCGGATCGCGATAATCTCTGACTACTTTTAATTCGTTGATTTTTTTAGGCTTACGGTGTGTCCCCTGCCCAAAAACACGAAGTTCGGAAATTGCAAAGACACCCTCGGGTACGTTGTAATTGGTTATTTTCAGGTATTTGGCACGTACAGCTGTTTTAAATTCATTGTAATCATTTAGCTGGTACTCGAGGTTGGTGGTTTTATCCAGTAATTTCTTCCAGTTTTTTCCATCCAGCGAGTGTTCTACCAGGTATTGGTATGCTTTGACACTGTCGCTCCGGTTGTTGGTAATTCTGTTTTTTGCAAAATTTACCTGAAGTGCATTGATTGTACACTCCGAACCTAAATCTAAACTTATCCATTCTCCCTTTTTACCCGAACGGGCACTCCAGTAAGTATTGATATCAGCATCGATAGCCGACATTGCAGAACTTGAAGGCGAGCTGGAAGAAGCTTCGGCAGTAACCTTTTCGGCTATCAATGTCCATTCCGGGTCTAATCGGCTGATATTTTCATTTTTTTGTTTAGGCATCACAATTGGCAAATCGCCAAAGTCTGCCTTCACAAAGAAATTTCCCTCTTTATCGAATCCGGCAGGAAAGAGTGCCAATGCAGGTTGTGAATTGCGGCTCGAAGAAACCATAACAGCAGCTATATGCCACCAGTTCCCGTATTTGTCTTCGAAGGTCGAACCTTTACTGGCTCCGGAAACAAATCCCTCCGGTAATAAAGAAACCGGATTGTTGGCTGCATAGGTAAATGGCCCGGTGGGACTGTCAGAAACATATACCACATCGCTGTATTTATTGAACCCTTTGCTCAATTCAGTGCACTGATAGTAATACTTACCGTTGTATTTCGTCATCCACGAACCTGAAACTCCGGGGATTTCCTTTTCCGGGCTGATTTTGGTTTTCTTCAGAGTTTTCTGTAACGGCTTCTTTAACTGACAAATTATTGGTGCCCCAATCGGATTAAGCCTGTCTTTGGGATCGAGTTCTCGCGACATCACCCCGGTGTTGTTTGTACAACCGTAATAGCTGTACACCCGTCCGTCGGTATCAGTAAAAATGGCATAATCGCCTACCAGAGCTAAAAGTGGCGAATGGGCATATTCTTCCCATTTACCCTTTTCGGGTTCTTTGGTTCGGTAAATTGTTCCGTTAAATGCTGTAAAGAAATACAACCAGTCGCCAATAACGGTTGCGGTTGGTTCTTTCCCATCCAGCGGAAGGTTGGTGTCCGAAACATATTTCCATGAAAGCAGATCAGTGGAATACCAGTAGCAGCCTGCATTCGAAGCAAACAAATAATATTTATCCCTGAAAAGGACTACCGTAGGATCGTTTATGCCTTCTCTCAATGAATAATCTGATGAAAACTGCCGGCTCAGGTTTATCGGGTTGCAGTATGTTTGCGCGATTGCCGGTTTTCCCTGTAACCCCAGAACAATCAATAGTATTACTGCAAAGTGAGCCAGCGTTTTTTTCATAGACTGTTAAATTTCAGATTATCGATTAGGTTAATGCCTGTTCAATGTCCTCAATCAAATCTTCAGCCCCTTCAATTCCCACCGAGAGACGCATCATTGTTGGTCGGATTCCCATTTTCAGGCGTTCATCTTCCGTGAATTCAGTGTAAATAGTTGAATATGGATGAATGATCAGCGATTTGTTATCGTTCAGGTTGGTGGCGCGGCGAATCACATTCAGCCGGTTCATAAATTGGAAACATTCTTCCTGGCTCGAAAGGTCAAAAGTCATCACACTTCCCGGAATTCCGCTGAATTGTTTTACCGCCAGTTCGTAATACGGCGAGTTTTTAAGTCCGGGATAATCAACACGGGTAACATTAGGATGGCTTTCGAAGAACTCACCCAGTTTCATACAGTTCTGGTAGCAACGCTCAACGCGCAGTTCCAGAATATCCAGTCCGGCAATCATGTAATTAGCGGTATGGGCAGTCATTGGTGTTCCCATGTTTCGGTAATAGTTCTTCCGAAGCCGTGCAATGAACGCATCATTCCCAAACTTTTGGGCAAACTCGCTGCAATTTGGGTTTTTTTTCCAGTCGTACAGGCCATTGTCGATAACCAGACCCCCAAATGAAGTAGCTCCACCCGAAATAAATTTGGTAGTCGACATCACTTCGATGTGCACTCCCAGCGATTTTGAATTGAAGATCACCGGAGGTGTTATCGTGCTGTCAACAATCAGTAGAATATTGTATTTGTTGGCTAGTTCAGACAGACGCGCAATGTCAGAAATTTCGAGTTGCGGATTGGTCACTGTTTCAAAATAAATGGCACGTGTATTTTCGTCAATCAATGCTTCCACCTGCTCAGGGTAATTGGTGTCAACAAATCGGGTTTCCAGTCCATAGGCCGAAAGACTTTGTTCGAAAAGTGCTATGGTGTGTCCAAATAAATTCTTTCCTGAAATAATGTTATCGCCTTGTTTGCATATGGCCAGCATAGTGGTTGAAATGGCAGCCATGCCTGATGTAGTTGCCAGTACCTGGTGGGCTCCGGTCAATGCTTTGATCTTGGCTTCGAAATATTCAACAGTTGGATTTGTTGTGCGCGAATACACATGCGCCGGGAGTTCGCCGCGAAAATTGGCTGCGATATCTTCTGATGAATTAAATTCGAAAGCCACCGATTCGTAAACAGGCATGGCTAAGGCATTGTGCGGATCGCGCTTCGGAAACGGAACATTCAGCGAGCGGGTTGTGAAATTTTTCATCTGGGGATTTTAAATTTTTAAACTTCAGAACATTTTCTAAATCGTTTAGGTTCGGAGGCGCTTGCAGCAAATTTGGCAATTATTTCATTTCAAACATCATCAATTTTATAAAAAGAAGCTTTCAGGTAATTTCAAAATAACAGAAGCACCGAAACTGTCCATAATTTCTATCTTTGGGACAAATCAGGAATATGCGAAGAGTTGGATTCTTTTTAGTGTTTTTTATTCCGCTCTGGGTGTTTTCGCAGGGCACATCGGTAAAGATCGCTGTTATGAAATACAATGGCGGTGGTGACTGGTATTCCAACCCAACGTCGGTACCCAATCTGATCACCTTTTGCAACGAAAATCTGAAAACAAACATTGCCCCGGAACCGGGTACGGTTGAACCCGGAAGTGCCGACTTGTTTAATTATGCTTATGTGGATTTAACCGGGCACGGTAATATTTATTTTTCGGAAACTGAAGCTTCAAATTTAAGGACTTACCTTGAAGGTGGTGGTTTTCTGCAGATAACAGATAATTATGGCATCGACCAGTTTATTCGTCGCGAAATGAAAAAGGTTTTTCCTGAATTGGAGTTCGTTGAACTTCCTTTCAGTCATCCGATCTACCATCAAAAGTACCAGTTTCCAAACGGATTGCCTAAAATACATGAACACGATGGAAAACCGGCGCAGGGATTTGGCCTGATTTACAAAGGACGGCTGGTGTGTTTTTACAATTACGAATGCGATTTGGGAGATGGATGGGAAGATCGTTCGGTACACAACGATCCAGAAGATGTTCGCCAAAAGGCTTTGCAAATGGGTGCTAACATTATTTCATTTGTGTTTAATCAGTAAAATATAGCCACAAAAGCGCAAGGAAAAGTCTCAAATTTCCATTGCAACTTCGTGTCTTTGTGGCAAAATAACAGAAGTATGAAGGTCATTGGTATAAACGGAAGCCCGCGAAGAAAGGGCAATACAGGTATTTTAATCAATACCGTTTTCGAAGAGCTTGAAAAGGAAGGCATCGAAATCGAATTTATCCAATTGGGTGGGAAGCCGGTTCATGGTTGCACTGCTTGTGGGAAATGTCGTGAAATTAAGGATGGGCACTGTCACATTAAGAATGACTTTTTGAATGAAGTGATTGCCAAAATGGTTGAAGCCGATGGCATAATCCTGGGGTCACCAGTTTATTTCGCTGATATTACGACTGAAATGAAAGCTTTGATTGATGTTTCGGGCTATGTAACTCGCGGAAACGGTCATTTGCTTCGGCGTAAAGTTGGTGCAGCCGTTATTGTTGAGCGTCGCGGTGGAGCTTTACATGCGTTCGAAACCATAAACAACTTTTTCCTGATTAACCAGATGATCATCCCCGGATCGAGTTACTGGAATTTTGCCTTTGGCGGTGCCATTGGCGACGTGCTGAAAGATGCCGAAGGAATGCAAACCATGCGCACCCTTGGCGAAAACATGGCCTGGCTGATGAAAAAATTGGGATAATTCAGTGTTCTAAAGACCTAATTTTTACACCGGTACAGATTTTTTACATCGGTAACTTTAGTTTGAAAAGCCTGAATTTTATCTGAAAGAATAACTTCAACAACTTTCCCGTCGCAATTGTATAGGGTGTATGTTTGGAAGCCATCGCACAATGGATCAGTCATTGCCGTGTAGAAAACCGTTTGCCCATCATAAGTAGCCTGAAGGATAGATATTTGGCAGGAACAGTTAGTTAATGAGTTTTTAATTTCTTTCAACCAGGCAAGTTCATAGAGTGGATCAGCTAAATTGCAGATTTGTTTGTTGTCATTGCTGTCTTTGGAGCAACCAACGAGTAATAGGAACGCGAATAGAAGGGTAAAAATTAGTTTCATCGTATTGGATTTTCACATTAGATGATATTTCGGTTCTGAGGGTTGTGTTGGCCACAGAAAAATGTGAACTATGTATTATTGTTTCGAATGAAGACGTATTTTTGTTAACCAACTTCAGATTTATCTGATCCAAAAGTCATTTCAATGAAAACTGTCAAATTTCTTATTTTTATCGGATTCGCCATTTTTATAGCATCTTCAGCCTTCTCTCAGTCAGCTAAAAAGACGAAAGAGCAAGCTAAACACGAATCGTCGTACGATTTCAAAACGATGTCGCCAACCGATAATCCAAACTTGTTGCCATACAATCGCTGGATTTCTCCGGCAGGATCTCAGGTGTATTTCGGAAGTAAATCGCTCGAAAATCATGCTTTGGATGTTGCGTTGTCGCCCGATGAAAAATGGGTGGCTGTTGAGGGGCGCTATGAGGTGGTTGTACTATCTGCAGAAACAGGAAAGATTGCAGCCAATCTGCCTTTATCCGGACTGATCCAGGGACAAAGCCTGATGAATACTTTCTCCGGAATTTGCTGGTTTCAGGAAAATGATAAATACAAACTTTTCTGGGGAGCCGTTGGAGGTAAAACTGTTTCGTATGTGCTTTCTGCATCCTGGGATGGGAAGAACCTAATCCATTCAGAATCCATTCTTTTTGAAACAGAAGCGCCTGCCGGATCGGCTTTGGTCAACGAAGTTTTGGCACAAAACGAATCAGGAAAAAACTACTTATATGTGTTACTGAATGGCACCAACAGAGTTGTGAAGCTCGATCTGGAAACGAAAGCCCTTGTATGGTCAACATCCGTAGGAGTTGCCCCGTTTGGGATAACCACGGCAAATGGGAAAATATATGTAACTAATTGGGCGGGTTCTGTTCCGGATAAATCGGATGTGAATGTGGCCGGAGTTCCATGGGGAAGTGCCAAAGTTGATCCGCGTACAGGTGCCACCCGCGAAGGAACAGTTTCGGTGCTCGATCCTGCAACAGGCAAAGTGGTAAAGGAAATTGCAGTTGGCTTGCATCCCAACGACATAGTTGCCAGTGCCGACGGAAAAACAGTATTTGTTTCGAACGCCAATAGCGACAATGTAAGTGTGATTTCAACCGGAACGGATGAGGTTGCCGAGACGATTTCGGTGAGATTAAGTCCGGAAAAGAACTCATTCTGGGGTGACTCTCCCAATGGGTTGGGTTTGTCGAAAGATGGTAAAACACTCTATGTGGCCAACGGTATGGATAATGCGCTGGCTGTTGTTGAACTGGGACGCAAATCAGGCGGAAACCAATCTGAAGAAAATAGTGAAGTGGAAGGTTTTATTCCAACAGGGGCGTATCCAGGGGCCATCGTCGAAACCGGAAAACATCAGCTTTTTGTGGCTAACATTGAGGGTGAAAGCGCCAAGATTCCAAGCCAGGATGCCGTTTCCGGAAAAGTTTCGTACAACTCGCACCGGCAAATGGCTATGGTTTCGGTAATCCCGGTTCCCGATGACAAACAACTGAAGGAATATACTAAAACGGTGGAGCAATCGAACCAGCTTTTCCGGTTGGCTTTGCTCGAAAAGATGCCGCGCAAAAATATAGCTCCGGTTTGTGTGCCCGAACGCATTGGCGAACCTTCCGTATTTAAACATGTTCTTTACATTATTAAGGAAAACCGCACGTACGATCAGATTTTGGGAGATGTTAAGAAAGGTGACGGCGATTCGACCCTGACTATTTTTGGCCGGAAAATCACGCCAAACACACATGCCTTAGTCGATCAGTACATGTTGCTCGATAATTTTTATGTTTCCGGAAAATGCTCGGCTGAAGGCCACCAATGGACTGATGCCTCGATTGTTACTGACTACGTTGAAAAGGATGTACGTGCCTGGATTCGCAGTTATCCGCATGTTCAGGAAGATGCACTGGTATATACGCCTACTGGCTTTTTGTGGGATAATGCAGTAAAACATGGTAAAAATGTTCGAATTTATGGCGAAGCCTCTACGCCACAGTACGATAAAAAACATACGTGGACAAGCATTTATCAGACTTTCCTGAAAAATGAAAAATTTGAATTTACGAATCATACAACGATCAAACCGGTAGAGGCGATTTTGAGCCCAACTTATCCGTCGTACGACGATCACCGAATTCCGGATGCTTTGCGAGCCAAGGCTTTTATCGATGAATTGAAAAATTACGAAGCGATGGAAGGCGATCAGTTACCCGAGCTGATGATTATGGCTCTGCCAAACGATCATACAGGCGGAACACGTCCGGGCCTGCCAACACCGCGGGCTATGGTGGCCGACAACGATTTGGCGCTGGGACAAATTATGGAAGCACTGACCAAAAGCCGTTTCTGGAAAAATACCGTGGTTTTTATTACCGAAGACGATTCGCAATCGGGCTGGGACCATGTCTCGGCTTACCGTACAGTTGGAATGGTGATTAGTCCGTATTCGCGCACCGGCGAGGTTTTGCGTACCAATTACAATCAACCGTCGATGGTGCGTACCATCGAGCAGATTTTGGGCATGCAACCCATGAATATCATGGATGCCACGGCCAAACCCATGTTCGATTGTTTTGGTCAAAAAGCTGATTTGACTCCATTCCAATGCCTGAAAAACCAGATTCCGCTTGACGAAATGAATCCGCCACTTTCGGCATTGAAAGGTGCCGCATTGCGATATGCCGAAAAGAGTATGGAGCCGCAGTTTGATGGTATTGACTCGGGCGACGATCAGCTTTTCAACCGTATTTTGTGGTTTGCCATGAAAGAAAAAGCCAAATATCCGAAGCGGTACAGCGGGAAAGATGAGGATGAAGAGGAAGAGGAGCAAAGACAATAATCTGGTTTCCTGATAAATTAAGGATTGTGTATTGCAGGCATTAATTGGCTGAGTTAAACCATCAGAATAAAAATTCTTTGTACTTTTGGCTCGATTTTTAGAACGATTTTCATGAGGGAAGAAGGATTGAACAGTTTGGTGTATTCGAAAAATGTAATCGAATTTATTACTGTAGCCAACGAATTTTGCAGTTTCCTGGAGCGTGCTGATGAAATGGAATCGGCCGATTTTCTTGGACGGCTGCAAAAACTGCTTCCATTTCTATACATAAAAGCAAGCTTAGTTCCCGAGTTTGAATTTGAAGCTGATGACGATCTCGAAAAGTATGTAACCGAGGTCGATTACAATATCATTCAGCAAAAAATTGCCGGCCACACTGGTGCCGGCGACGATTATCAGGAAGTTTTCGTTCCGGGAATGCAATTCAGCGAAACAGCCCTTACAGCAAGCATTTCGGAAAATGTGGCCGATATTTACCAGGACATCAAAGATTTGGTAATGTCGTTTCGTACCCTCAACGAGGAAGTAATGGAACAGGCACTTTGGGAATGCCAGCAAAATTTTGTCCAAATCTGGGGTCAAAAACTGGTGAACTGCCTCAGGGCGGTGCATAGTTTGGTTTATGCCGAAAAAACTGACGACGATGAGTTGCCGCGTAAGGGAAAGCAAAATATAGAATCAAAGAAAAAGGATGGAAAGCCCGATTGGCTGAATGACCGTTTTTTATTTCAGGGAGAGTAAAGAAGATGTATAGGGAGAGCATTGATAAGGACGAATTAGCCGAATTACCACTCATTCAGTTTGAAGGAGAAATTACATTAGTCGAAACGAAGGAAGATTACCTTGCTTCAATCGAATACCTTTCGAAACAGAAGATGCTGGGATTTGATACTGAAACCAAGCCAGCATTCAAAAAAGGAGTTGTTTATGAAGTTGCTTTACTTCAACTGGCCACTATCGACCGGGCATTTTTATTCCGACTAAATAAAATAGGTTTACCTAATGGCTTGAAAAATATACTTGAAAATCCTGAAATACAGAAGATTGGTGTAGCTATTCGCGATGACATTAAAGGATTACAGAAACTAAATAACTTCAATCCTGGCGGATTTGTCGAGCTTCAGGAGCACGTGAAGGAATTTGGGATTCAGGATTTCAGCCTGAAAAAACTCTCGGCCATTGTGTTGGGGTACCGCATTTCGAAAGCGCAGCGCGTGACCAACTGGGAAGCTCCCGATTTGACTGAAGCACAGCAGATTTATGCCGCAACCGATGCCTGGATTTCGCACCGCATTTTTGAATCACTCAATCAGCAATAAATAATGGGTCAAACATACAGCCGGGTTATTCTGAAATCCGGAAAAGAACAATCGCTTCAGCGATTCCATCCCTGGATTTTTTCAGGAGCAATTAAAGAAATTAAAGGTAGGGTAGAAGAAGGCGATGTGGTTGAAGTTGTTTCCAATCAGGGCGATTTTTTGGCCATGGGGCATGTTCAACCCGGATCGATTGCGGTTCGCGTTTTTTCGTTTGAGCAGGTTGCGCCCGATTATGCTTTCTGGAAAGGAAAGCTCGAAAAAGCTGTTGATGTACGTGCGAAGCTTGGCTTACTTGATAATCCCGAAACCAATGTCTTCCGATTGGTGCATGGCGAGGGCGATGGTTTGCCCGGACTGATCATCGATTTTTACAACGGAACTGCAGTGATGCAGGCACACTCTGCCGGCATGTTTTTAGTTCGTGAGACATTGGCAAAAGCATTGAAAGAGGTTATGGGCGACAAGCTTACTGCGGTATATGACAAAAGCGAAAAAACAGTGCCATTCAAAGCCGGACTGGATGCCAAAGATGGCTACCTGCTCGGTAAATCGGAAGTTTTTGAGGTTCAGGAATACGGCAACCGTTTTAAAGTGGATTGGGTGGAAGGACAAAAAACCGGATTTTTTGTCGATCAACGCGAAAACCGCAGACTGGTGCAGGAATATTCGCATGGAAGAAATGTGCTGAACATGTTCTGTTATTCGGGCGGATTCTCGTTTTATGCCATGCGTGGCGGTGCTAAACTAGTGCATTCGGTTGATGCTTCAGCCAAAGCCATCGATTTGACCAACGTAAATGTGCAACTGAATTTTCCAGATGATCCACGTCATGAAGCATTTGTTGATGATGCGTTCGATTTCATGGACAAGAACAAAGATAAATACGACCTGATCATTCTTGATCCTCCGGCATTTGCCAAGCACATAGGTGCATTACCACAAGCGCTGAAGGGTTACAAACGCCTTAATCTGAAAGCTTTTCAGCAGATAGCTCCGGGAGGAATTCTGTTTACGTTCAGTTGTTCGCAGGTGGTTGGAAAAGACAAGTTTCGCGAAGCCGTTTTCTCGGCGGCAGCCATTTCAGGACGTAAAGTGCGCATTCTGAACCAATTGGTACAGCCGGCTGATCATCCGGTGGATATGTACCATCCTGAAGGTGAATACCTCAAAGGTTTGGTGCTGTACGTGGAATAATTCCGGGTTCGGAGTGTATTTTTTTTCTGATGAATAAAAAAATAACCTCTTTTTCAAACGATTATAAGCCTTTCTCCGTAATAAAACTGACTTTCAGATTAACAAGTCAGTACGATGAAAAAATCAGGGCTTATTTGTTTGAACTTAATTTTTCTGATTCTGCTTTCTGCATGTATCTCTACCAGAGTAGTTAAATCTGTTTTTAGTCCAAGCGATTTTAACGAGATAAATTCGAAGGGAGCATTTAAAGTCCATTTAAAAGATGGAGGGCTCTACGTTTTAAAATCGTGGAAAACGAATACATCAGGCGATACAGTTACTGGATACGGAAAGTTGTACAACTATCGGAGAGAGCTCCTCGGAGAAAGAGTTGATGTTGGCAGCAAGGCAATTATTCCGTTTTTAATTCCCAAAAGTTCGATAACACTTATTGAAACAGCCAAGCTGGAAGGTAACTCGGGCAATTTGGCGGCCATATCTATTGCAGGCGTACCATTTTCGGTGATGTCGGTTTACTGCCTTGCCAATCCGAAAGCCTGCTTTGGTTCTTGTCCTACTTTTTATGCACTAAAAAACAATCGCTGGGTATTGATGGCTGAAGGATTTTCTTCCAGTATTTCGCCATCGTTTGAAAAGAGAGATATTGACATGCTTTACAGGGTTGATGATGCCCAATCAGATTTTAGACTGAAGCTGACCAATGAAGCCCTTGAAACGCATGTTATCCGGTATGTCGATCTGCTCCTTTTCCCAAAATCGGGAGGTGACCAGGTTTTTGCAACTGATGAAGGTGAATTCTTCCGGACAGGAGCAGTTGTACCACCCCAAAAATGTATTTCAGAAGAAGGTGATTTTCGGAATGAAGTTACTGCAATGGACGGACTTGAACGCTATACTCCAACCGACCCGAAAAACCTGGCCCGGAGAGAGGAACTTGTCCTGACATTTGACAACAATGATATAGCCGGCAAAGGACTGATTATTGGTGCGAGGCAGACATTACTGACGACCTATCTTTTTTATCAGGAAATGGCCTACACGGGAAACCAATACGGAGCGATGGTTTCGGAGCTTGAAAATGGGAATGATTATCTGAAAAAGCGAATTGAAAAGTTGTGGGATAAACTTGGAGGAATCGAGGTTTTTATAAAGAGCGGAAACACCTGGCAAAAGATTGATGAAATCAGGGAAATGGGGCCCATCGCTTCTGATGTGCATCTGGTCAAACTACCGTCTGTTCAGGATAAGGAAATCACACTAAAAATTAGGCTTACCAAGGGACTTTGGAGGATCGATCTTTTGGGGCTTGCTCCGATTATTGGTAAAGAATCCCCGGTTCGGATTATGCCTGACATGGTTCTAAAAGAAGATTCGTTGGATAATCAAGCTCTTGGTCAACTGACAGGAGGAATTTCGCCGTTGGTCACTCTTCCGGGCGATAGGTACGAATTACGGTATAACTTACCCGATAATTGCAGTTACCAGTTTTTTATTGATACAAAAGGATATTATCTCGAATGGATGCGAGATAACTGGCTTGAAGAAGAAAATATGAAAAAAGCCGCTGTTGCTTTATATTTCCCCGGGCTATTTATGAGAAAGGCTGCTGCCGGGTATAAAAAAGTGGAGCCTCAAATGGAAAAAGTATTTTGGGAGAGCAGATATGTCAAACCGTAGAAAAATATTTTTACTGTGCTTTTGCGGATTACTTTTGGTTTCCTGCCGAACGACTAACATTCCCCAGGCATATGATTTCAGAACCTCCGAAATCAAAGAGAATCCTTATGGCTGCTGGATAAAGGTGGTACCTGATTCGTTAAAAGCTCATCGTGAGTCGAAACAAATTGCCGGAGAACTGATTTGCATAGAGGCAGACTCGCTTTACATACTTGAAGATGATTCCAGTGTGAAAGCAATTTATGCAACCGATATTGCCCACGCTGAATTATTTACGCATAAAAACCAAAGTAATACCTATGGAATGCTGACTGGGGCATTTTTTGCACCTAGTTTAATTGGCGCTTTGGTTTATGCATCGGAATATGGCAGTAGTTTTTTAGCTCTGGGAATTCCGGTGGCCTTGGTGGGTTTGACTCATGTTATCATCGAAGGAAATTCGACCAAGAGCGTCTTGTCTTACCCTGATGGAATTTCACTCGATCGTCTGAAGTTATTTGCGCGATTCCCTGCAGGAAGGCCAGTCGGGATTGATTTTTCACAACTTTTCCTGAAGAAACCACTGAAGTAATCAAAGTCTTTTGAAAAAAAGGCTTAACGGTTTTGTACTGCGTACCATTTCTGATGTGCGGTTTTTAGTATTTCATATATAGGTATTGATATCAAAGTAAGCAACATAAAAGTAAAAAGTCTGGTACTTTCATTCTTTTGACTTTTCTTTGCATAAACTTTTCCCCTGAACCCTAAGAAAATGATTAGACCTTTATTTTTAAGTGCTTACGGGCAGGTCGGAAGGGTTTTTATGTCCTTTTTATTCGTCAGAAAATCATTCCATTCCAAATCCGTAAATGTTGGACGGTTGCCTTTTTGGTCAAACAACTGGCAATACATACACGACCATAACCCGCAATAAATGTGGTAGTAACGTTCTCCTTTGTATTCGATAATGGTTACATCTGTCATTTTGCAAAGGTCAAATTCTGATGTCAATTCTGTAATTTTTGTTTGAAGCCAGGCCGGGAATTGGTCAACATCTGTAATTTCATCTTTTTTATCACAAGATAAGGTTGATAAAATCAGGCATAGACAAGCAAAAAGGAAAAGTTGTTTCACGGTTTTTTGTTTTAGCTAATTTATTAAAATAGAATCACTTCGCGAATAAATGTTCAATAAAGATTGAATTTTGTTGGAAATCGTTGCGTCTGTTTGTTAATTGTTGCGTCTATAATTCGTAACTGATTTTTTATTCATGGTTTTTCTTAAAAAAGCACTTATTATTCCTAATCAATCTTCTGCTTCGGCTGATATGCTTAAACGAATCATTTTACTGGCTTTCCCGGTTATCGGGTCGTCGTTTATGACCATGGCCTACAATTTTATCAATATGATTTTCGTGGGTCGGTTGGGGAGCGATGCCGTTGCAGCTGTAGGTTCGGCCAGTTTTTTTATGCATCTGGCCTGGGGTTTATCAGCCTTGTTGACGGTTGGCACAGGCATAAAAGTGTCGCATGCTATTGGTGCCGGAAATTCAAGCTTGTCGAAAGATTATGTACGTAGCGGTATTCTTACCCTAATTTTGCTTTCGGTGATTTATTATGC
>JAJZSZ010000521.1 GCA_021849365.1 Bacteroidota bacterium
AGTGCTGATTTTTGATGAAGTGATGACCGGTTTCCGCCTGTCGAAAGGTGGTGCCCAGGTGCTTTACGGAATCACTCCTGATTTATCCACCTTCGGAAAAATTATTGGTGGTGGTCTTCCGGTTGGAGCTTATGGCGGCAAACAGGAAATTATGGATATGCTGGCCCCAAAAGGACCGGTTTATCAGGCCGGAACACTTTCAGGAAATCCGCTGGCTATGTCGGCAGGAATCACTGCCCTTAAAATTCTGGATGAAACCGACGGTTTTTATGAAATGCTGGAAGAAAAATCAGCCAGATTAGAGGATGGTATTAAAAAATGTCTGGCCGATCTGAATTTCCCGGGAGTTGTAAACCGTGTTGGCTCCATGTTTACGCTTTTCTTCACCGAAGGAGATCGGGTTACATCGTATGCCGAAGCCTGCACAAGCAACACAATGACTTACGCGAAATTCTTCAAAATGGCTTTGGAGAGTGGCATTTATCTGGCTCCTTCTCAATTTGAGGCTGGATTTATGTCGGCTGCGCACACAACCAAAAAGATTGATAAAACTATTGAAGCAACATACGAAGCATTAAAAGTATTGAAAGGGTAATTCGTTGTATTTTAATTCTGGCAGATTTTTTGAAGTAGCTTATGTGCTGAATGATTAAACTTCAGCTAAAACAAGGAAACAATTAAAATTGATAGTCATGAAAACAAAAATTGGAATCTTAGTTTTGGTGCTATGCACAAGCTTCTTCAATGTACAGGCCCAACGACGGGTATATACAACTACCCGTGCCACCAGTTACGATATTAGCGACAATCTCGATTTGGATGCTGTGTCGTCGATATTTGGCGAATCAAAGGATCTTGAAGATTTTGAATACAGGCTGAACGATCCGGATAACCGTATTTCGAACCTCGACCTTAATGAAGATGGTTACGTCGATTATCTTCGGGTTATTGAAACAACGAACGACCGAAATTCGCTGGTCGTAATTCAGGCCGTTCTCGATCGTGATGTTTATCAGGATGTGGCTACTATTGAGATTGAACGATTAAACAACGGAAGTCACCGGATTCAGGTGGTAGGCGATGCCTGGATTTATGGTCCGGATTATATTATCGAACCGGTGTTTGTTCGAACTCCGCTCATTTTCTCATTCTTCTGGGGTCCGCGTTACACTGTTTGGCAGTCGCCTTACTATTGGGGATATTACCCGCGTTGGTATCACTATTATCGTCCGTATCCTGTCTTCAAATATCACAGACATGTGTATGTTCATATTGACAGGTACAATACTTATCACCGTATAAATGAGCGTCATTTCCGAATTTCAGGTGATGCTTATAATTCGGTTCATCGAAATGACTATGCCAAACGTTATCCTGACCGTGCTTTTGAAAACAGAAACCGTGAAGTGCGTAATCATAACGAACTGATTCAACGCAGGTCTGATCGTTCAGGTAACGGTTTGCCGAATAACAGCGGAAATCGCCCGAATAGCAGGATTAAACAGGATAATCGAAACTTAGCGCCTGAACAATACGACCGCAACCGATCGAATTCAGGAAATCGCCGTCAGGTTTACCAGAATAAATCAGGACAGGTACAACCGAGGGAATACGACAGAAATTCGGGAAAAAGTCAGCCTGAATACAACAGAAGACAAGAACAAAAACGAACTGAAACATATGATCGACGTTCTGAACCACAAAGCAGGCCATCTGTGAATCAGGAAAGATCATCACGACGGGTTGAAACGCAGCAGCGGAGCTCAGCCCCAAGAGAAAAATCGGGTTCAGTACAGCAAAGCCGTAGTCGTTCGAACAGCGAAGTGAGACAAAACTCCAGAAGCGTTCAAAAGTCTGAATCTCCAAAAAAGGAGCAGAAAAAAGAAAGCAGGGAACGCAGGCGTGAAGAGTAATTTAAAATTTAAACTATTATAACTTGACAACAAATTCAATTTTACTGAAGACTCTGAGGGGAGAGAAAACCGAACGGCCACCGGTTTGGTTTATGCGTCAGGCGGGCAGAGTGTTGCCGTCGTACATGAAAATAAAGGAAAATTACACGTTCTGGCAAATGATGCAGAACCCGGAAATTGCAGCCAAAGTAACGCTGCTTCCGGTTGATGATCTAGGCGTTGATGCCGGAATTTTGTTCTCCGATATTTTGGTGATTCCACATGCGCTGGGCATGGGTTTGGAATTCAACGACAGCGGCCCGCTGTTCGATCAGCCGCTGGCTTATCGCGAAAATCCGCTGGCCGGACTGAACCCCGATCCTTCAAAATTGAATTACATCTACGAGGTGATCGACGAGATTATCCGCACCAAGCGCGACGATATTCCGCTCATTGGTTTCTGCGGAGCCCCGTTGACGGTTTTGTTGTTCATGTTGCAAGGACTTGGTCGCAAAGGCGATTTCCCGGAAGCCATCAAGTTTATCTACGAGAACAAGGAAACAACAAAAAAACTGATCGAAGTGGTCACTGATTTGTCGGTTATTTATGCTCAGGAACAATGCAATCACGGCATCGAGGTGTTTCAGTTGTTC
>JAJZSZ010000086.1 GCA_021849365.1 Bacteroidota bacterium
TTTCTGGACACGCTTTCAGCCTAGTTTCCTGAAAGTGCTCGATATTATTCATTCCGGCGAGTTAGGCGCCCTGAAAATGGTCCGCTCCGATTTCGCCTTCAATGCCGAATACAATCCCGAGAAACGGCTGTATAATGTCGATCTGGGCGGTGGCTCACTGCTCGACATTGGCATTTACCCCATTTTTATGTCGCTCATGGCCTTCGGAAAGCCTTCCGAGATAAAGACTTTGGCTAAGTTCTGTCCAACCGGTGCCGAAGAATCGATTATGATGTCATTCACTTATCCTGACGGCCAGATTGCCTCGCTGGTATCGAGCTTCGCAGCATTCTCGTCCACCCAAACCGAGTTTTCGTTTGAGAACGGTTTTGTCAGACTCAACCGCCGCTTTTACACGCCAACATCGCTCACCTACTGGAAAAACTGGGAAGAGGAACAGCATATAAGCTTTGAAAAAGGTGCCGGATTTGGCTATGAACTCGAAGCTGCACATGTCATGCAATGCCTCGATGCCGGAAGAATTGAAAGCGACTGGATGCCGCACAGCCTCTCTGCCGATTTAATGGTAATTATGGATTGGGTGCGAAAAGATGCAGGTATTGTCTTCCCTAAACACGATTAACAAATCGGTTCATATGCTAAAACAGGTCGTTCACACCGAAAAACTAGTGTTTCACATAAAAACCTGAACTTTACCTTCAGACACATCGCATAATTTAATTGATTTGATGTAATTTAGCCCGAATCAAAACATAAAGCCATGAAACTTATCCTTTTTAGTGCCTCTGTTCTGTATTTACTGGGTCTGAAACTTACTACTCAAATCCAGGTTACACCCCAATTACTTCACAAACAGGCAACTATCGAATCAAAGTCATTTCAGGAAGAAAAAACAAAGCCCGTCGCTCCTGAAAGAAAAATAGAAAAATCAGCTAAAGACTCAACCGTTTCAACCGGAAAGACAAGCATATCTCCCTGTGATCAGCATAAAAGCACAAAAGTTACAACAACCAGAAAAGGCGCGGTATAAACTCGGCTGAATCAGTTATATTTACTGCTGTAATTGCAGCTAAAATGATTGAGCAAAATGATATAGTTATCCAATCGTGGAAACAATTGTGCGAGGAGGTTTACCACGATTCATGGAAGCCCGAAATGGGCCGGTACCGCTCCGATTATGCATTCCGCGGACTTTCAGACATGAACTACCAGTTGAAAAACAGTTTCCTGCGCAATTGCGGCGAAAAGCCCGAACTCGAATACCACTTACTCCGGAATTTCAGAAAATACTCCATCAACAGCGATCCGCAGCTAACAGACACGTTTTGGCGTGCCATGGTTTTAGCCCAACACCATGGATTACCTACGAGGCTGATCGACTGGACCTATTCGCCCTTTATTGCCATGCACTTTGCCACCGCTAACACCGAAAAATATGATACCGACGGCGTCATCTGGAAAGTTGATTTTGTGAAGGTGAACCAGTTGGTTCCTGCGCCGTTCAGCGACGGACTGAAATACGAAAAGTGCAATGCATTTACAGTAGAAATGCTCGAAAAAATCGTTTCACTGGGTGATCTCGACTGCCTGTTTCAAAGCAACCAGGTTCTTTTTTTCGAACCGCCATCGCTCGACGAACGCATCGTGAACCAGTTTGCCTTGTTCTCAGTAATGAATAACCCCACAGCGATTTTAGACGACTGGCTGATTCAACACCCCGGTCTGTATCGCCGAATTATTATTCCAAAGGAATTGAAGCTTGAAGTAAGAGATAAACTCGACCAGGCAAATATCACCGAGCGCGTACTCTTCCCTGGCCTCGACGGACTGGCCAAATGGCTAAAACGTCATTACAAGCCGGTAAACTGAATTTCTGAAATTTCGTTTCACGCACCCTGAGAAATGCGGATAAATCCTGCAGTTGGTACAATAATATCAAACAGATTTTTACCCTTGCTTTTCAGTATGCCTTTTTCGGTGCTTTCACCTTTACAATTAAAAATCTCGTAATTGTACTGCACCCCTGATCGGCTCAGCATAAACTGAACATTTCCTGTTACTTTCGAGTTGATGACATCAATTGTTTTATTCAGCGAAGCAGGTAAATTTATCGTATAATCCTCACTCACCATATAGATGGTTTTCCGATCATTATCGACCCTGATGGCCGGATAAAACCGCGAAACCTGGAACGGCTCAAAATTCCCATCAAAAATGACATTATAATTCGTTTTCCAGTAGTCGAGCCAAAACTTAATAGTTTGCTTCGATGCCTCAGGTAAAGTACTTACATAAAACGAAAGATATGGGTTGCCGAATAACACCGACTGAAGTTTACGGGCAATATCTTCAGCCGACTCGCGCGGATTAATAGCCACAACCTCCATGAAAGGCGTGTACTTTCCATAAAGCAGGCGGTTATTTACCATTTTTTCACGAACCACCTGGGTATTTTCGACACCTACAAAACCAGTGAGGAAATTCTGGTAACTCACCAGATTTGGTCCTACAACCGGAAATACCTGTCCCATGAAAATATTTGGTTTTATGGCTTTCAGTCGTGCCTCCATATCAGCATATAAGGTATCAACAGCAAGGTCAATCGAAACAAAATCGCGGCCCTTATCTTCATCAATAATTGCTCCTTCTCTCGGATAAAAACCTTTCAGAAAATCAAACCAGTAACCATCAAACTGCCATGCTTTCAGAAAATTGGCATAGGTACTCACCAGATACTTCCTGACATCAGCGTAACGCGGGTCGAGCACATACATTTGTCGCGGTGCCCGGTAACGGATATATTTTCCCTCAAATTTCTTCAGCACAACCGGGTTTCCACCGATAAACGGATACGAATACCACAAATACAATGGAAGTCCCATATTCAGGCATTTCTGCTTGAATAAGTTCATTGTTTTAAAGCTGTTCTCTTCGTACAAATAAGCCGTATCAATTTTCATCTTTACCAACGCCTGCCAGCCATCGTCAACCAAAACTGATTTAAAATGAAATGTCTTCAGTGAGTCCAGTTCGCGGGTAATATTTTCGAGCGGAATATTCCGGTGCATCGGATACCAGGTTGAAAATACCGGCACATTAGTGGTATCAACACTGGCAACTCCATGTTTGAATTCGTCTTCCAAAAACCATGACGATGCATCGTAGATAGCCTTTGAAAAATGGATATTCCGGAAATCAACCAACACCTCAGCCTGATAATCCTGAAGATTGGAAAGTGGAGGGTTATCTTCAAAAAAACCAAGACTGAATACAATGGAATCACTCTCTTCTTTAATATTCGAACTAACAAACTTGGCTTTATACGCGTCCTTACAGGTAAAGGTCACCTGGTTCTGGTCGTTGATGGTCAACCCGGATATAATGGAAAAATTCGCGGCAGCACGGTCGTACGAAGGAATCGAAAAATATGACTTATTCGACCATGTTTTCGAGTTCCACAACTGGTTAATTTTATCTTTTGGAAATTTAATCGACACGTTGAATGCAGGAGGTGCAGCAGCATAAGCCGAATGAAGGTAAATGTTCAGCACATATTTTTGAAGCCCCAATTCTTTGATATCAATAGAAGCCTCGAATGGCGACATAACTCCCTCGACATGAATTTTGCTTTTATTAAATACATATAATTCTCCCGAATCGGTGTCAGCAGCTTTTGCATTGCTAAGCGAACACAAATAAACAAACAGAATAAAACAAATCCCAGTCCTAAAGGCAAACTTTAACTTCATACCGTAAAGCAACATTAGTTTCGTAAAGATAAAAAAACAAGCATACCAAAATCATCTGTGATTATTATATTTTATAGAACAGTTTTACCAAATAAACTGCACCATTGAGACCAATTACAAGGTTTTGTTCTTAACTTCGGTGGAATAATCACTTCAAGTAAACGAAAGATGGAAACCCAACTGTCAGGCCTCATTAATCACCTTCAGCACATTGGCATTCCGGTTACAAACATGAACAAATCAGTGACTTTTTATACCCAGCTGGGATTTACCAAAGTAATGGAATCGTCTTTTAACGAAGAAGGCGAAACCGGCACTTGTGTCATGCTGCAAAATAAAAAACTGATACTTGAACTTTATCAATTGCCTGAAAGGAAGCTTGAAGCCATTAGAGACCGGCAGGATGGGCATATCGACCACATTACTTTCAATGTCAGCGATATTGACATGGCTTTTGCCACATTAAAGAATTTGTCATTTCAAATTATAGAAGAACAACCCGTATTTCTGCCATTCTGGAAAAACGGATGCAAATATTTCAACATACTTGGACCCGACGGCGAAAGGTTGGAATTTAACCAGATCTTATAAGTTCGGAGCTTTTATTAATTCATCGGAGCTTTCTGTAACCTTGTGTCCAATCCTGAATGAGCCGGAGATTCCGAGTTTTGCCGACAAGTAATCGGCCATGAAGTAAAACGGCAAAACCGATGTCAGCGGGCTAAAATTTTCTTCCATTTCAGCATCATTCACCTCCAAAACATTTGCATTTACATTTCTGAGTAAATCCATGAGTTTGTTTGTCCGGTTGTACATTACTCCTTTCGAAGGATTTATAACAATAACAACCGTATCTTCGGCCGTCTCCTTATACCCATGCTCGTATTGCGATAAAGGCATTCCCACAAAAGGATATTTCAACGATTCGCTTAACATTAAAGCAGCCTGGTAAGCCGTGCCGATATTGGGGCCACTTCCCAGTATGACACATCGCGCCCGGTGTTTTTTAATGCTTTTGAACAGGGTATTTGCAATTGAATTTCCAGTCAACTCAAACTCGCTGAACCGCCGATCGATTGAATCCAGAACATTTTTAATATCAAAACCGTGCCCGAGATACAAAGCGATAAGCGTATTTATAAACGTTTTCGTTGACGAAAAAAATTCGTCGCCTGCATAAATAGGAACAGCTAACTTTAAATTCGGAAGGTGCACCAGCGGTGAATTTACATCATTCACAATGGCTGTGAATTCTTTAAAACAGGTAGCGCAATTTAATACATCAGTGGTCCTTCCCGACTGCGAAATTAAAACCGCATTCTCAAACTGTTTCAGGGTTCTGATGTAATGGAAATATTCACCTGCCAGTTCAGGGAAAATTTTCACCCCTAAATAACGCAAAGTAACAGCGGCATAGTACGACGAGCCCATCCCGATATAAGGTACCTTATCAGGCAAAATCAGGCCTTTGTTTTTCTCGTAGCAAAGCCTTGCCTGGGTCGGTATATCGTACAATTCTTTTTCCATTGCGCTGGTTTTACTTTGATAATAGAAAGGTAATCAAAAAACGGACTTACACCAAACAAAAAGCCCCGCTTTTCTGCGGGGCTATTGTATGTTTATCCACCTAATGGGATGACCTATTTCACCTTATCAACAATTGCTTTGAAAGCAACAGGATGATTCATTGCTAAATCAGCCAAAACTTTACGATTGATTTCGACATTTGCTTTTTTAAGCAAGCCGATGAACTGTGAATAAGATAAACCTTCAGTACGAACGGCAGCGTTGATACGCTGAATCCACAAAGCACGGAAGTTTCTCTTTTTTGCTTTTCTATCTCTGTAGGCATATTGCAAACCCTTTTCCCAGGTATTTTTTGCAACTGTCCACACATTTGCGCGGGCGCCGAAGTTACCTCTGGTAAGCTTCAGGACTTTTTTTCTGCGAGCCCGTGATGCTACTGCATTTACTGATCTTGGCATACTACTGATTTTAGAATGGTTAGCGCTCCGTATTTCAGGAATCTTAAAGCTAATTCACTCGATTAATTACTTTTTTTACTAAAACTCCGAAAAGAAAACAATACTAGATGTTCAACATACCTTTTACGCTGGCTATGTCTGCTTTATCAACAGTTCCCCAGTATGTAAGGTTACGTTTACGTTTAGTGCTTTTTTTGGTCAGAATGTGACTTTTGAAGGCATGTTTTCTTTTAATTTTTCCGGTGCCGGTTAATTTAAACCTTTTTTTTGCTCCGGAGATCGTCTTCATTTTTGGCATCTTCCTAAAATTAATGTATTAAGAAATTTATTTCTTCTTTTTAGGTGAAATAAACATGGTCATTCTTTTTCCTTCGAGAGTCGGTAACTGATCTACTTTACCAACCTCTTCCAATTCCTGTGCAAACTTCAAAAGCAAAATTTCACCTTGTTCTTTAAACAAGATTGAACGGCCTTTGAAGAATACGTAAGCTTTAACTTTTGCACCTTCAGCTAAAAATTTCTCAGCATGGCGTAGCTTAAACTGGAAATCGTGATCGTCAGTATTTGGACCGAACCGAATTTCCTTCACTACAACCTGTACTGTTTTAGCTTTAATCTCTTTCTGTTTCTTTTTCTGCTGATACAGAAACTTCTGATAATCAATCACCCTACACACCGGTGGATCGGCATTGGGAGATATTTCTACAAGATCAAGTTCCAGTTCGTCAGCCATTTTCAAGGCTTCAGAAAGTGAATAAACTCCAGGATTTTCAACATTTTCGCCAACTACGCGAACCTGTTGTGCACGGATCCGTTCGTTTATTTTGTGTTGAGGAGCAGTTTCTGCTTTTCCTCCACCCATTGGTCTTTTGTTAACAGATAGGGCCAAATTCTACTTTATTAGTTAATATTCTTTTACTTGTATAACGACGATAACTGTTCTTTCACTTCATTTTTCAGAAAATCGGCGAACTCCTGAATAGCCATAGTTCCTTTGTCTCCTTCGCCCTGCTTACGCACCGAAACATACTTATTTTCAGCCTCTTGCTCGCCAACAATCAATAAATAAGGGATACGTTTCAATTCGTTATCCCTAATTTTACGACCAATTTTTTCATTCCGGTCGTCAATTAGCGTGCGAATATCGGAATTATTTAGAAATTCTGAAACACTTTTTGCATAATCGTTATACTTTTCACTGATTGGTAACACCACAACCTGTTCGGGAGTTAACCAAAGAGGGAATTTACCGGCAGTGTGCTCAATTAAAACTGCAACAAAGCGTTCCATCGATCCAAATGGGGCACGGTGAATCATTACCGGGCGATGACGTTTATCGTCGGCTCCAATGTATTCAAGTTCGAAACGTTCAGGCAGGTTATAGTCAACCTGAATGGTTCCCAACTGCCAGCTGCGGCCAAGGGCATCTTTCACCATAAAGTCGAGCTTTGGACCATAGAAAGCAGCTTCGCCCAATACAGTAACTGTTTTCAAACCTTTCTCAGCCGAAGCTTCGATGATAGCCTGCTCAGCTTTGTCCCAGTTTTCTGTTGATCCGATGTACTTTTCAGGTTTATTCGGGTCGCGCAATGAAATCTGTGCCGAGTAGTTTTCAAAGTTCAATGCTTTGAAAATGATGAAAATAATATCGATTACTTTCTTGAATTCTTCTTTAATCTGATCAGGACGACAATACAGGTGAGCGTCGTCCTGAGTAAATCCGCGAACACGGGTCAACCCATGCAACTCGCCACTTTGCTCATAACGATAAACCGTACCAAATTCAGCAAAACGAACCGGAAGATCTTTGTATGAGCGTGGTTTAAATTTATACAACTCGCAGTGGTGCGGACAGTTCATCGGTTTCAGCATATACTCTTCGCCTTCGGCCGGAGTTTTAATGGTCTGAAACGAATCGGCACCATATTTCTGGAAGTGACCTGAAGTTTTATACAGATTGATATCCCCAATGTGCGGAGTCATTACCTGTTCGTATCCGAATTTTTTCTGGACACGTTTCAGGAAATCTTCAAGCTGTAAACGCAATAAAGCTCCTTTAGGCAACCACATGGGCAATCCCTGACCAACCTGTTGCGAGAATGTGAAAAGCTCCATTTCCTTGCCGATCTTTCGGTGGTCACGTTTTTTGGCTTCTTCAAGCAAAACCAGATATTCCTCAAGCATTTTCTGTTTGGGGAAAGTGATACCATAAACACGGGTCAACATCTTATTTTTCTCGTTGCCACGCCAGTATGCACCTGCAATTGAGGTCAGTTTTACTGCTTTGATAAACCCGGTATTTGGCAAATGCGGTCCGCGGCACAAATCAGTAAAATTACCCTGATTATACACAGTAATCGTTCCGTCAGCCAGTTCACTGATCAGCTCCAGCTTCAGGTTGTCGCCTTTGGCAGCAAACATCTCAAGAGCATCGCTTTTCGAAATATCTTTACGTACAATATCGTGTTTCTCGCGAGCTAACTCAATTATTTTCTTCTCGATCTTCTCAAGGTCTTTTTCCAGCAATTGCTGGCCTTGGGGAAGGTCAATATCATAGTAATAACCATTATCTACTGTCGGACCAATCCCGAATTTCGTTCCCGGATAGAAAAATTCGATAGCTTCGGCCGTAAGGTGAGCCGACGAGTGCCAGAAAGTTTCCTTTCCTTCACGATCGTCCCATTTAAACAATTTGATACTTGCATCTTTGTTGATTGGTCTCGACAAATCCCAGACCTCTCCATCAACCGACACGGCCAATACATCCTGAGCAAGCCGACTACTGATAGATTCAGCAATCTGATATCCGGTTACTCCGCTTTCGTATTCTTTAACACTGCTATCGGGTAAAGTAATTTTGATCATTGGTAATTTCGCTTTAAAAAACAGGGTGCAAAGATAATATTAATAGCCGAAATTGATCAAGAATATTTGTTTTTCGAATCTTAAAATGAGAGGAATAATCAAAAAATAAAACCGGCAACAACAGGCTCGTAAATCGCACTGTTATTGCCGGTTCTCAATTACTTTCTGATTGATTATCTGAATCCAAAACTTAATCCGGCATTGTAGGAAGTATATTCTGCCTTATTAACAGAACCATATAAACTAAAGAAAGCCAGTTTTAAACGAAGTCCGGCATCCAGACTAATATTTTTAGATTCAAACGTAAGATCGATCGGATCGTCCAGATTTTCTTTATTCACAACAGTAGTCCCTCCGGCTGAAACCGTTGTTTCAATAACATATTTCCCCAACAAATCAACATTCGTTTCGCTTTTGCTTTGGCCAATTCCGCCAAAAACAGTTAAAACACCGAACTTTTTAGAAAGTATCAGCCCGAATTTATTTGTTTTAGTATTGAACTTCAGTAACTGGTTTGGATCAGCAGCAAACGTAACCCTGACGTTGCCATCACTTAAATCATTCGGATCGAAACTCATTTCACTTTGAGCATTAACTTCCGAATAGCTTCCAAACAAAGAAGCATCAAAAGGCAGGGATTTCAACACGGGAATCCATTCCTTAAAGTTGTGTTTTACTCCAACACCCCAAAATCCAATCTTCATTTCATCGCCGCTATTGTCGTACTTCATTTCAGGAACAAACCTTCCGATAATGTCGGTATGAGGCAGCAAGCCAAAACCAATCTGAGCCATTGGCACCGGAACAACATCTAATCCGGCTCCACCTGGAGAATTAAAAGCGGCTATGGGTTTTCCGCTGGTATCGTTCACTATTAACCGAGGGCCTTCGTTTTCGGAGCCGGCCACTGTCGGAGCGATATGATTTGAAGGATTTTCAAGAGTAAGCCGGGTAAAACCGAGCGTGCTCAAATCAAAAGTGGTTTCACTTTTAGGTATTTGTATCGCACTAACACTGATGCTCAGATCGAAACCAAACAATTTGTGCGTTGCTGCTGAATTATACCATCCGTTGTTTAACCCATCACCAAGCGCCTTTGCATAAGGATTTAAATATGCCCGTGCTAAAATATTGGCGTCGGCTTTACCACCTTTTAAAAATTCAACAACATCTGATTGCGAAAACACCATTTGTGAGAAAAGTCCCGCAAAGACAATCAAAATCAGTTTTTTCATCAAAATAGTTTTAAATAATTGGAATTTTTAAGCGTATTTCCCTTTATCATTTTTCGCGAATGACAAAGATATAACTTTCGATGTTCAGGATTACTATATAACTTTAATTTATTGATTTCGCCCTTTAACTATTTGCAATTCGGTTAAACTGAAGTAACCTCTTTTTTTTACGAAAAAAAATTAGAAGTTTTGATCTGAAAAGAATAAAACAATTTACATAACCATGAGAATAAAAATAAGCTCTATAGTACTATTCGTAATACTTTCATTATCTGCCTTTTCACAGAGAAAGATAGAACTCAGTGATGTGATCGGTAAACAAATCTTTGTTGAAAGAAGTGTTACTGGTTTGCGCTCGATGAATGATGGGCTGTATTACACCACCGAAGAAAACAGAAACAAAATCGTAAAATACAGCTATAAAACCGGAACTCAGGCTGAAGTTTTATTTGATTTATCGAAAATCGAAAATCCGGGATTCTCCGAGTTCAGCGATTATGCTTTTAGTGCCGACGAAACAAAAATACTTTTTACCACCAATAAAAAATCGCTTTATCGGCACTCGTTTAAAGCCGACTATTTTGTCTGGAACCGGACAACCAAAGAAATGGCTCCACTATCGGCTAACGGATCGCAGCAACTGGCCACTTTCTCGCCCGATGGCGAACGCGTTGCTTTTGTTCGCAACAACAATATTTTCATCAAAAGCCTAAAGTTTGGTACTGAGAACCAAGTTACCCGCGACGGAAAAGTAAACGAAATTATTAATGGAGCTCCGGATTGGGTTTACGAAGAAGAATTCAGTTTTAACAAGGCTTTTGCATGGTCGCCCGACAGCAAATTTTTGGCATTCATCAGGTTTAACGAAACCGAAGTTCCAATGTTTAACATGCCAATGTACCAGGGACAAAAACCTGAATTGAAAGAAAACCAGCTTTATCCCGGAAGTTACAGTTACAAATACCCAAAACCTGGTGAGAAAAACTCGGAAGTAAGTGTCCGGATTTATGATTTAAAATCGAAAAGCAGCGTAACTGCCGAGATTGGTACCGATCTGGATCAATATATTCCACGGATTAAATGGACGGCTGATGCCGCCGACCTGGCTATTATGAAATTAAACCGATTACAAAACAAACTCGACATTGTTCTCTGTAATCCTTATACCGGCGATACCCGGAATTTCTTTACTGAAAAGAATAAACGCTATATCTCAGAGGATTTTTACGACAATTTTATCTTCCTTCCTGACAACAAGTACATTGTCGTAAACAGCGAGCGCAATGGATATTCGCATCTTTACCTTTACGACAGGCAAGGATTTGAAATAAAACAACTGACCAACGGAAATTTTGACGTTACCACATTCTATGGATTCGATCCGGTGAAGAAGGTTTTCTATTACCAGGCAGCAAAAGAATCGCCAATGCGCCGTGAGGTATATTTTGTAAGTCTCGACGGAAAAAAATCTGGAAAATTATCGACCATGGCGGGGACCAACAGTGCCGATTTCAGTTCAGGCTTTCAGTTCTACGTTAATACCTTTTCGAATACCGAAACGCCAAAATTAGTAACTCTTCACGACCAAACAGGCAAACTTATCCGAACTCTGGAAGACAATGCTGCCCTCAAAAATCAGGTGAAAGAATATGCGCTCGGCAAAAAGGAATTTTTCACATTTAAAACGTCAGAAGGTATTGAGCTGAATGGATGGATGATTAAACCTGCCAACTTCGACCAATCGAAAAAATACCCTTTGGTAATGACCCAGTACAGCGGGCCAAACTCACAGGAAGTACTCGATAAATGGAGCATTGGATGGGATGATTATCTGGCACAGGAAGGTTTTGTTATTGCATGTGTCGATCCTCGCGGAACCGGCGCCCGTGGCGAAGAATTCCGAAAAATGACCTATCAGCAGTTGGGTAAATACGAATCAGACGATCAGGTTGAAGCCGCCAAATATTTGGGAACACTTTCGTTTGTCGATAAAAACCGGATTGCCATCTGGGGTTGGAGCTACGGAGGTTTTATGGCTGCCCTTTGCATGGAAAAAGGTGCCGGCGTTTTTAAAGCTGGAATTTCGGTGGCCCCGGTTACCAACTGGCGCTTTTACGACAGCGTGTACACAGAACGGTACATGCGCACGCCAAATGAAAATCCTGAGGGTTACGACGATAATTCACCGTTATTTCATGCTGAAAAAATAAAAGGAAACTACCTTTTAATTCATGGCTCGGCCGACGACAATGTTCATTTGCAAAACACAATGGAATTCAGCGAACGGATGGTTCAGGCCGGAGTTCAGTTCGATATGGCCATCTATACCAATCGCAACCATGGAATCCGTGGCGGAAACACAAGCATGCATTTGTACACTAAAATGACTAACTGGTTAAAAGAAAAACTTTAGTGAAAGTATTTTTCTGCAGTACCCGTTTTGCAAACCTTCGTGAGTGGATAAGCCATTTTTTCAGTTGAATATCACTGCAGAAAGGAGATTCAGCAAATAATTAATATAAATTTGAAGCATTAAGAAACCGAAACCAACAATTTATATTTACTATAACCATTAACCATCCCCCAACGGGGTCAAAAAATTAAATCATGAAAAGAAGCATTTTTTTTACTTTGTCGCTGGTAGCTATGTTTTTCATAGCACTTCCATCATCTTCTCAGGAAGTAAATAAGCTGACAAAAAAAGAGAAAAAAGAAGGTTGGGTATTGCTTTTCAACGGCCAAAACTTTGATGGCTGGAGAAAATGCAACGGAACAGCCATGCCCGCAAACTGGAAAATTGAAGATAACGCAATGAACGTTTTCATTGGCGAAGGTAAAAAACCAGGACAGGGAGCTGATGGCGACATTGTTTTCGGAAACAAAAAATTCAAAAATTTCGAACTTTCAATTGATTGGAAAGTAAGCAAAATGGCCAATTCCGGAATTTTCTACAACGTACGTGAAGTTCCCGGGAAACCGGTTTATTATGCCGCTCCTGAAGTTCAGGTGTTGGACAACGTGGATGCTACCGACAACAAAATCGATAGTCACCTGGCCGGATCGCTTTACGATATGCTACCTGCCGATCCAAAAACTGTTAAGCCAGTTGGCTCATGGAACACTATCGTGATCAAAGTAAAAGACGGAAAAGTAACTCACATTCAGAATGGCGTTGAAGTTTGCTCGTACACCTTATGGACTCCGGAATGGGACAAAATGGTACAAAACAGCAAATTCAAATCATTCCCTGGCTTCACCGAAGGTATTTCGAAAGAAGGTTTCATTGGTTTGCAGGATCACGGCTACCCCGTTTGGTTCCGTAACATCAAAATCCGCGAACTATAGTCCAAAATATTCAAGTTTAGAATTTAAATCCCCGTCAGATCAGGCATCCGGCGGGGATTTTCATTTTTCCCGGCAGACTAGACTTTTACACAATTTTATCCGATATTCGTGTTTCTGTTAACCTAAATATGTCAAAATGAAACGAGCATGTAAAACAACTTATATATGGAATGTTTTCATGCGAGTTCCATACGACTATTAAAAAACGAATTATTTACGTATGAAAGTCAGTTTAATTCTCTCCCTAATCGGATTTATTTTTTTTAGTGTTACGGTTAAATGCAAGTCGCAATCCGAATCACAAACCATTGCTGAAAATAATTTTGCAAAAGGAGCCGATGTGAGTTGGTTACCACAAATGGAAGCTACCGGGTATAAATTTTACAACGATAATGGTCAGGAAGAAGATTGCCTGAAAATTCTGAAAGATCACGGAATCAACTCCATCCGGTTACGGACCTTCGTAAATCCGTCAGACGATAAAGCAAGTGGCCATTGTAGCAAAGATGAAACGGTTGCTATGGCCGTTCGGGCTCAGAAATGGGGTATGCGCGTGATGATTGATTTCCATTATAGCGACAGTTGGGCCGACCCGTCGAAGCAAAAGAAACCGGCAGCCTGGGAAGGGCACGACTTTCCTACCCTGCTCAATGATCTTTACACATACACTTTCGATGTAATGACGGCCCTGAAAAATGCAGGAGTTACTCCTGAATGGGTGCAAGTTGGAAATGAAATACCGGGAGGGATGATTTATCCGGAAGGAAGTGTACAAAACTGGCCACAATTGGCTCAACTGATTAACAAAGGGTATGATGCAATTAAAGCTGCAAGTCCAACTTCAAAGGTCATTCTGCATGTCGAT
>JAJZSZ010000522.1 GCA_021849365.1 Bacteroidota bacterium
ATTTACCCCAATACTCTTGGCAAGCAATCACTTCAGGGACATCATTTCCCGATTGACAATGTGAAAGGCGCTGCCGATTTTATCCGAAACAGCTATTCTGAGATTTCAGAACCTTAGTATAAAAACAAGCAGAGACGCCCGAACCGGACGTCTCTGCCAAATATTTTACTTCACTAATTTCGATATATCCTTAAATCCGGGAGCGCCAGCGCTTCGCGTCAGTTCAAAAAGAATCGACTCGAACGAAGTCATCATGATTCCTTCATGGCGGAAACGTTCAGCAGCCAGATCCAGGTTATCGAACGAACGAGACGAAACGCAGTCGGAAACAACAACGGGGGTGTAGCCGGCAGCTTTCAGATCGATTGCTGTTTGTAACACACATACATGTGATTCGATACCACAGATAATCACATTTTTTGCTCCTGAAACAGCCAGTTTTTCTGCAAACACAGGCTCGTCGTAGCAGCTAAAATCTTTCTTTTCGATGTATTGAAAATCTGTAAAGAGTGCTTTCACATCCTCAATGGTTTCGCCCAATCCTTTGGTATATTGCTGGGTCACCAACATGGGTACACCCAAAATCTGCAATCCCTGAATCAGCTTTTTACAGTTTTCGACCAACACTTCGTTTTCTTCCATTGCTGGAACCAAACGTTCCTGGATGTCGATCACCAAACCAATACTATTTTCTCTTAAAATTCTCATAATTGATTTTATTACAGACGAACGATCGTACGTCCCTACTTATCCTAAAGATTAACTATTTATTTCAATCCAGCCTGCTTTCTCGATTTATCACCCAGGTAGCCTCCATGATGGCGCTTAGCATATTCCTCATTGCTGAAGCCAATACGTTTCATCATCATCACCACCAGTACATCGCCAATAACGGTCATTACGGTCGTCGAGGTACTCGGCGTAAGTCCCAGAATACAAACTTCCTTCGGATTGCCGGTTTCAAGGCAAACGTCGGCCATTTGGGCCAGCTCCGAATTTCCATTGCTGGTAATTACAATCAAAGGCAGTCCTTTGTAAAGGTTTTCAGCCAGATGAACCAATTCCAGAATTTCACGTGTTTTTCCGGAATTTGAAATCAGCAGCAACACATCATTGGGCTGAACCACACCTAAATCGCCATGCTGTGCATCGCTTGGATGCAAAAAAACCGCCGGAGTTCCTGTTGAACTGAAAGTTGTGGCAATATTCAGGGCAATTTGTCCTGCCTTCCCCATTCCTGAAGCGACCAGTTTCCCTTTCAGTTTATGTACACGTTCTTCAATAATATTAATGGCTTTTTCAAACGAACCGTTTACCGGAATATTCTGGATGGCTTCGGCTTCCTGCCGCAATACCTCTTTAATTTCTTCGATCATGCTTGTAATTTTTGGAAATGCAAAAATAGGCTAAAATTGCTAAACGTTTCGCCCAACCCTCCTTTTTTAGGAACCTAAATTGATGTTTGTCAATTTTCGACTAATCTATTCGTCTTTTCACTTACTTAAATAAATTTTTTAAAACTAAACAACTTTTAAACTGTTTTAGTAGTTCAAAATTGGAATCATACTAACCAATAACTTTTCTTGACATGAAGATTCACGAATATCAAGCCAGACAAATTTTCAGGAGTTATGGCATTCCTGTTCCAGACGATGTGTTGTGTTACACCGTCAGCGAAGTTGAAAATGCAGCACGCGAGCTCAATTGCATGACCGTGGTGAAAGCCCAGGTTTTGGCAGGTGGGCGCGGTAAAGCCGGAGGCGTTAAACTTGCCCGCAATGTTGAAGAAGCGATTAATGCAGGCAAACAAATTCTGGGGATGAACATCAAGGGGCTGACTGTAGAAAAAGTGCTCGTAACCAAAGCTGCTGACATTGAAAAAGAGTTTTACGTTGGCTTTGTGAACGACCGAAATTCGAAATGTGTTACCCTGATGGCCAGCGCCGAAGGTGGTGTGGAGATTGAAGAAGTGGCCAAAACCAATCCCGAAAAAATCATCAAATATCCGGTGAATCCGCTAACAGGACTACTCGATTATCAGGCACGCAACATTGCGCTGAAGTTGTTTGGTGATATCAAACAGGCTCAAAAAGCAGCCTCAATCCTGACCAAATTATACAAATTATATGTGGAGACCGATGCCACTCTTGCTGAAATTAATCCGCTGATTTTAACTCCCGAAGGAGATGTTTTAGCCATCGATGGAAAAATGAATTTCGACGACAATGCTCTTTTCCGCCAACCCAAAATACTGGCCATGCGCGAACCCGATGAAGAAGAACTTCAGGAAATTGCCGCACACGAAAAAGGGCTGTCGTACATTAAGCTCGACGGAAACATTGGCTGTATGGTAAATGGCGCTGGCTTGGCTATGGCCACCATGGATATGATTAAACTTTACGGCGGATCGCCTGCCAACTTTCTCGACATTGGAGGAAGCTCGAATCCGCAAAAGGTGATTGATGCCATGAATATTCTGTTGGGCGATAAAAATGTGAAGGCCGTAATGATCAACATTTTTGGTGGAATTAGATCGGAA
>JAJZSZ010000523.1 GCA_021849365.1 Bacteroidota bacterium
ACCTGGTGGTTGGCTATACCAATATTGAACGACTAAAAGGATTTCGCAATCTGATTTGCCGTCTGGAACGCTTCAACCAGTTCATGATCAGCGGAGCCTGGACTCTCGCCGGAAAACCTTTTGTTTTCAACGAAAATAATGTTCTTTTCAACCGCTCGATGTATTTCGATACGCTTGGATTCAGGCATAAAATGAATCGCAACTTTGCCAACCTGGAATTGATTTTCAACGAAAACATGAAAAAAGGACAGGTAAAAATCACAACCAATCCAACTTTGGCTATCCGCGAACACATTGAGGACGACCGTGGCGACCACATCCGTTTGCTCAAAAAAAGTGTACAAATCAGGCAATGCCTGTCGTGGTCAAAAAAAATAAGTCTTTTCACCGACGACTTTACCCGACTGCTATTGCCAGCCCTCACAGCCACGGTAATTATACTTCATCCCGAATACTGGATCACATTTCTTGCTGTTCCGTTCATATACCTTTTAGTTTTATCAATTATTGTTAAAATGCTATTAAACCGGCTGAATGAACGAAAAATATTCTTATCTTCGTTTGTGTACATTTTAATAAAACCTATCATTAACTGGTGGTTTTTTTGGTCGATGTACATCATTCACCGAAGAAGCAGATGGAACTAAACCCTGAATTATCAGACAAAGCACAGTACGATCTCTTGCTGGTTGACGCCGCTCTTGCTGGCGAAGAGAAAGCTTTTGCCAAACTGATGAGTCGATACAAGGACGCCATTTACTTTATGCTCCTGAAAATGGTGAACAACAAAAACGATGCTGAAGATTTGACCATCGAAGCATTTGGCAAAGCATTCAAAAACCTGCACCAATATTCGCCCAATTATGCCTTCAGCACCTGGTTATTCAAAATTGCAACAAACAATTGCATTGATTTCCTGAGAAAACGCCGGGGTGTTTATGTTTCGATAGAGAACAATCCCGAAAACGGCGATAACGAGGCGCCAGTCAAACTTCGGTCAACCGACCCCGACCCGGAAGAAAAGCTGATCCGCATTCAAAAAGCATTCCTGATGCGAAAAATTGTTCACCGATTGAAACCACGGTATCGTATATTGGTCGAACTTCGGTATTTCAGCGAGTTTTCGTACGAGGAGATTGCAAAAGAACTAAATTTGCCCCTAGGAACCGTAAAAGCCCAATTGTTCAGAGCCCGTGAAATGCTCTTCAAAATGATTGAATCGACTGAAATCGACGATCACCAGGCTTAGCTTAACCCACAAATAAATGATGGAAATCGTTACTAAATATTTTCCTGATCTTACCGGTCAGCAATTGGATCAATTTGGCCGTTTAGGTTCGCTTTACGAAGAATGGAATGTCAAAATCAATGTCATTTCAAGAAAAGATATTGAACAGCTATACGAAAGGCATGTATTGCATTCGCTAGCCATTGCCAAAATAATCAGGTTCAAACCCGGCACAACAGTTTTGGATGTTGGCACTGGCGGCGGCTTTCCCGGCATTCCGCTGGCTATATTATTTCCCGAAACGTCGTTTATGCTAATCGATTCTATTGGTAAGAAAATCAAGGTGGTAAATGAAGTTGCATCGGCATTGGGTTTGAGCAATGTTAATGGACAACATATTCGGGTTGAAGAAGTAAAGCAAAAATTTGATTTTGTGATAAGCCGCGCCGTTACAGCATTCCCACGTTTTGTATCAATGGTCAGAACAAAAATATCGGACCAAAGCAGCAACGATTTGCCTAACGGAATTTTATATCTGAAAGGCGGCGACTTTAACGAGGAGATTGAGCCCTTCGGAAAACAGATTAAAGTGTACGAATTGAGCAGCTTCTTTCAGGAAGAATTTTTCGAAACAAAGAAGCTGATTCACATGACTTTGAAAAATAAATAAAATAAAGCAAAGTTTGGTTTGCAGGATTTCAAAAAAGAACTATTTTTGCAGTCCGATTTAAAAACGAATAATATCAATTAAAATACAGACCGATGAAAAGGACATTTCAGCCATCAAACAGAAAGAGAAAAAACAAACACGGCTTCCGCGAAAGAATGTCGACTGCCAATGGCCGCAAAGTATTGAAAGCCCGTCGCGCAAAAGGAAGAAAAAAACTGACTGTTTCTGACGAACCACAACACAAAAGGTAGTTAGTAACTTTCGGATTTCCGACAATATACAGAAGGTAAAGAATGAATTTTCTTTACCTTTTTGTGTTTCTACCCCTGCCGTCAGGTTGCTCAATTTAAAAATATGTAACTCACATTTGTTTTTGCAAGGTTTCGCCGGTTCCAAAAACCGAATTGCATAATTTTAAACTACTTTTGCGTTCAGTCACCGAACTATGAATTTTACTGCATGACATTCAAAGAATTCTTAAAAACCAGGACTTTTAAAATAAATGCAATTGCAGCAGTTGGAGTTACCGTTTTTCTGCTTCTGCTGAATATGCTGGCCCTCAGAATATATACCGATCATGGCGAATCGATTGAAGTACCCGATCTGAAAGGTAAAAACAGCGCCGAAGTGTCTGAAATT
>JAJZSZ010000087.1 GCA_021849365.1 Bacteroidota bacterium
AATGGAGCGTAAATCAACTTTTGGTGTTGAGAAAAACATGATCATTATTTTCGGGGTAACTTTGGTTGCCGTAATGGGCATTTCGAGTATTACTCCGGCTTTCCCGGGCATTATCAAATACTTCGGAATCTCAACACAGGAAGTTGGGTTACTCATTGCTGCATTTACTCTTCCCGGAATATTTCTGACCCCGGTGACTGGCATTCTGGCTGATCGCTTTGGCCGAAAAGTTGTACTTATTCCGGCACTCTTTATTTTCGGAATCGGTGGTTTTCTCTGTTCATTCATGACCGATTTTCATTCATTGCTTCTCTTTCTGTTTATTGAAGGTATTGGTGCTGCAGGTTTATCAAGCCTGAATATTACCCTGATCGGTGATTTGTATTCCGGAGACAAGCGTACTGCCCTAATGGGCTACAATGCCAGTATTTTAAGCATTGGTACCGCTGCCTATCCGGCTTTAGGTGGATTTATTGCTGCATTCGGGTGGCGTTACGTCTTTTATTTGCCTTTGCTGGCCATTCCGCTGGGTTTCTTTGTGATTTATGGCTTAAATAATCCTGAACCCAAAGATCATCAGGGGATTGGTGAATATTTTCGGCGTATCTGGAAAAACATTAATCAGCGAAGTGTCTGGGGACTTTTCCTCGTAAATGCATTGGTTTTTATACTGCTTTATGGATCTTACCTTACTTATTTCCCAGTAATGCTAGCCGATCGGCTTGAGGCAAGTTCCATTCATATAGGGTTAGTGATGTCGGTTATGTCGCTTGTTACAGCAAGCACATCTTCTCAGTTAGGACGAATTAATAAGCTTTTACCATCAAAGTCAGTTTTGCTGTTCGGCTCGGTTTTTTATTTTCTGTCGATGCTTTTATTGGTTTTTAGTCAAAGTTGGTCCCATGTTGTTTTATCTGTCGTTGTTTTTGGATTTGGGCATGGTTTGCTGATTCCATCCATTCAAAACCTGCTTGTAGGCTACGCATCGATTAAAGAAAGAGCAGCTTTTATGTCTGTAAACAGTATGGTGCTGCGTGTTGGCCAAACATTTGGTCCTTTGGTTATTGGACTTTTCTACACTTTGGGAGGATTAAACGGTGCTTTTGGGGGTGGAGCTACGGTTGCTGTTGTAATGTTTTTCGCGATTCAATTCATGTTGAGCAATGAAGTAGCCAAATCCCAGCCGGACAAATGAATTAACTTTAAATTAAAAACTGACAGATAATCAAATTCAATGATATTCTGTGGTAAAATAGTTTTACATTTGCGTAGTTAATCAATTGATTAAATCGCTCAATTAAAAATGAAGAAAGACCGGAATACAGAACAGGACATTATTGAGGCAGCGCGACTGGTTTTTCAGGAGAAAGGCTATAAAGAAGCGACTATGCGCGATATTGCTGCTCGGGCCAACATCAACATGGCCATGGTGCATTACTATTTCAGGTCGAAGGAAAATCTCTTTTTTATGATTCTTGACGAAGCTTTCAGATTGCTGGTCGAGAAAATTGTGACTGTATTAACCAATGAAGAGTTGGATATATTTGAAAAAATCAGAACCATTGTTCGCGAATACATCACATTTTTTAGTGAAAAGCCTTATCTGCCGCAGTTTCTGATGGGCGAAGTAATCCGGAATCCGGAATGGATTGGGAAACGAATGTTGAAGAATATGAGCTTTTTAACTGTTTTTCGTACGTTCTCCGATCAGCTTGAAAAAGAGTACGAAAGAGGAACGATCCGACAAATATCGGCTCTTTCGCTGCTGCTCAATATCATCTCGTTGTGCGTTTTCCCGGCAATTATTAAGCCAATGGCTTACCAGGTAAACGATTGCGATAACTCAGTTTTCGATCTGGTCATTGAAGACCGGAAAACTGAAGTGGCCGATTTTATTATTAAAGCCATTAAGGTTTAAAAATTTTATCTTTAAATTAATCAATTGATTAGTTCGGTTGATTAATTATTTTTAATGAAAGCATAGTTTGCTGAGTTGCACCAATAAGCCATGAAGTCGTGCCGCTTTCGGTAAACGGTAATTAAAAATGTTCAGAATTATAAACTTGTTAAAACGTGAAAACAGAAATCTATGTCAACGACAAGTTTCGATTTCTTTCCGAATATTTCAGGGATTTGCCAGAGCGATTCGAATCGCTTGGAACTGAAATCTATCGGGGTCGGAATGATGTCCGTCTGATAAATTTTAACGGACAGGTGCTGGCGGTTAAATATTTTAAAAAATTAACGCTGGCAAATCGTTATATTTATGCAACGATACGAAAATCGAAAGCACGACGGGCCTACGAACACACCGAATGGCTGTTGGAGCAGGGAATAAGTTCTCCGGAAAATGTGGCTTACATCAATTGCTACAAGTTTGGAATGTTGCATAAGTCGTATTACATAAGTTTATATTCGAGTTATAAACCATTGAAAAATATGCTGTCGTTACCAATTTCTGAATCAGAAGAAGGGTTGAAAGCATTTGCCCGGTTTACCTATAAGATTCATAAAGCAGGAGTATTTCACCACGACTATTCAATAAATAATGTTTTGTACTCAAAAGACGATAATCAATACGATTTTTCGCTGATTGACAATAACCGGCTTAAAACTTCGGTCTATTCATTCCGGAAAGGAATGAAAAACCTGAACCGAATGGCTATCCCGGTTGAAGGAATGGGCATCGTTGCGGCCGAATACGCAAGGGCATCGGGAGCCAACGATTTGGAAATACTAAATGCAATGACTCTTACACGTTTGCTTTTCCAGGCCCGAATAGCGTTGAAGAGATGGTTAAAAGCGCCACTGCGTTTGTTAAAAGGAATATTTAAAATAACAAGATATGGATTTTGAGTTAACCGTAATTATTCCAGTTTATAATGAGGAAGATAATCTGGAAAGGGTGCACCTCCGGATGAGTGAATTTATGAAATCGGCTGTGAAAAAGACAAAAGTATTGTTTGTGAATGATGGATCGAAGGATGGGAGCCTAGAAAAAATTAAAGAAATCTGTAGCCAATCTGACTCGTTTACCTATTGTTCTTTTGACCGGAATTATGGCTTGAGTGCCGCCATAAAAGCAGGATTCGATTATTCAAATACGCCCTGGACCGGATATATTGATGCCGATTTGCAAACTTCTCCTGATGATTTTAATATCCTTCTTGGCCTTACTGATAAATATGATTTAATTACCGGAGTTAGAAGTAACCGAAAAGATTCATTTGTGAAAAACCTTTCGTCGTTGATAGCTAACGGAATACGCAGGGCATTCACACACGATGGAATGGATGATACCGGTTGTCCACTTAAAATAATTAGAACCGATATGGCAAAACGAATCCCCATGTTTAATGGGCTTCACCGATTTTTGCCTGCAATGATCTTGCTTCAAAAAGGACGTATTTTCCAGGTTCCGGTGCAGCATTTCCCCAGAGTTGCCGGAAAGTCGAAATATAATCTTTGGAACCGGTTGTTCGGACCACTTATGGACTGTTTCGCTTACCTCTGGATGAAAAAGAAGTATATAAATTACGGAATCGAAGAATCAAAACTTTAGCATTTATGACCCATTGGCTTGTTTTTGGACTTGGATTTTTGGCGCAGGGATTATTCTCAAGCCGCATTTTTTTACAATGGATCATTTCTGAAAAACACAAGAAAGTACTTACTCCGAATCTGTTTTGGGAAATTAGCCTGGTTGCTTCATGCCTGCTGTTTATTTATGGGTATCTGCGGGATGATTTTGCTATTATGTTGGGACAATTGATTACCTATTACATTTATGTGAGGAATATTCAATTGGAAAACGAGTGGGAAAAAAGGCCACGCTGGCTGCGTATCTTAATTTATTTTTTCCCGGCGATCATACTTATTTATGGCTACAATAACAATGTACTCGATCGAGTAAACCTGTTCAGCAACGAGGATATTCCTTTGTTTTTGATGCTTTTAGGCGTTGTTTCGCAGATATTGTTTACGCTTCGGTTTGTATATCAGTGGTTATACTCCGAATCGAAACAGGAATCGCTGCTTCCTATGGGATTTTGGCTTTTAAGCCTCATTGGCTCTCTGCTTATTTTTATCTATGCTATATTCCGGCGCGACCCGGTACTTTTTATTGGTCATCTTTCGGGAATAATTATTTACTCCAGAAATATGATTATTATGAAGAAATATGGTAACTAATTCGGCATCATTCAGATATTTAGGTTTCTTGTTTTTTATTTGTACCGTACTGCTATTTACAGGGCTCGATAAGATTGAGGTAAATATCATGGAGGCTCGCAATTTCGTGTCGGCACGCGAAATGGTTCAAAATCAAGAGTATTTACTGACTACTTTAAATAACCTACCTCGATACGAAAAACCACCACTACCGACATGGCTGACTGCAATTTCGGGAGCAACCCTGGGATTCGATTCGCTGTTTGCCATGCGTTTGCCGGTTGTCCTAATAACCATTTTACTTGTTTTTACATTTTATTTCTTTTCCGGCAAACTGGAACTCGACTCAAGACACGCCCTGCAAAATGGTTTGATCCTGATTACTTCATTTTATGTATTCTTTTCAGGGCGCGATAATCAGTGGGACATGTACACCAATAGTTTCATGATGGTTGGGATCTTATTCCTCTGGAAGGTATTCCAGGAGAATTCAAATCAATGGAAAAACACACTTTTATCCGGACTGTTTCTTGGATTTTCAATACTTAGTAAAGGCCCGGTTGCGTTTTATGCGCTATTTCTTCCGTTTTTAACAAGTTACGGAATCGTTTATCGCATTCCGCGGCAGAAGTGGATATATTTGGCTGGAATGCTTGTTTCAGGACTGATTATTGGTGCTTCGTGGTATATTTATGTGCGGCTAAAAGATCCGGTTGCATTCCAAAATATAACTTCACGCGAAACAGCCAATTGGTCAGTTTACGAGGTAAAACCATTTTATTATTACTGGAGTTTCTTTTTGCAGAGCGGTTTGTGGGCTATTTTTTCGCTTGTTGCCCTGATTTATCCATATCTGAAAACTCGTGTAAATAACCTGAAAGCATATCGCTTTGCATTCTTCTGGACTTTATTGGCATTGGTCCTTCTTTCCGCAATTCCGGAGAAAAAGGTCAGGTATTTGGTTCCTGTGCTTATTCCTTTGGCTTTAATTACTGGTTTTTACATCGAATATTTGATTCGAAACTTTAAGGACAGTATGATGAAATGGGAAAGAATTCCGGTTTATTTTTCTTCCGGACTAATTGTCTTGATTGGCTTTGCATTTCCTTTTGTTTTGATTTTTATGCTGATGGAAAAACTGTATACACACCTTTTTGTTGGGATTTTCTCTTCCATTTTGATGGTTGGATGTGCTATTTTTATTGTCAAAGGGTTGTTGCATAAGGATTTCAGCACTATTTTTTATTCGATGATTGCTCTTTTTGCAGCAGTGGTTATTGGGCTTACGCCGCTTTATAAAGAGGTTGTTAATAACCCAAATTATGCGTCAGCGAGTTATGCATTGAGGCTTGAAAAAGAATATCAAATAAAAACATACAGCTTATCCGCCGTGGCTCCAGAGATTGTATGGGATTTTGGCAAACCAATTCCGATACTTGAACAAACTGGGGATCAGAGATCCTTTCCTGAAGAAAAGCAGTTTGGACTGATGGTCGATATGAAAGACTCATCGATAGTGAAAGGATTATCTACTCAATTTAAGATCAGAAAGTTGTATCGGATTAATCAACACTACAAAAAGAGTATGAAAGACAGGTTAGTGAAAGATTATTATCTTTTCACTAAGAATCTGGACTAGCAAAATGTAGGCAAAAAGAAAGGCAAATACAGTATTAAAGTATTTGCCTTTCAGTAGATTATGAATTATTACGCTTATTCCAGATAAGTATATCCGTACAATCCAGAACGGTAGTTCGACAAGAATTCTTTTCCTTCTTCAGCCGAGATGATTCCTGATTTTACCGATGTTGTCACCCAGGTTTCAACGGTGCGAACTAATTTCTTGGCATTATACTGAACGTAGTCCAATACTTCGGCAACTGTTTCTCCATCAATGATTTGGTCGATGCTATAGCCTTTGTCGCTCACCGAAATGTGTACGGCATTGGTATCGCCAAACAGGTTGTGCAAATCGCCCAGAATTTCCTGGTAAGCACCAACCAAAAATACACCAATGTAATACGGTTCTCTGTTTTTTAAAGAGTGAACCGGCAGATAATATGAGAAATTCCGGGTAGAAATGAAGTTGTCGATTTTACCATCGGAATCGCAGGTAATGTCCTGAAGTGTGGCCGAACGTTCCGGCTTTTCATCCAACCGTTGAATTGGGATAATCGGGAAGATCTGATCGATGGCCCAGGAATCGGGTAACGACTGAAACAGTGAGAAGTTACAGAAGTATTTGTCCGACAATAATTTGGGCAAATAAAGTAATTCTTCAGGAATATGTTTCAGTTCACTGGTCATCTGATGAATTTCCCGGGTGATTGACCAGAACAGGCGTTCAATCTGAGCGCGGGTTTTCAGATCAAGCATGCCGAGGCTGAATAAATCGAGCGCTTCTTCCCGTATCTGCTGCGAATCGTGCCATGTTTCGAGCATGCGTGGCTGGTTGATCTGTTCCCATAACGAGAATAATTCTTTAACCAGTTCGTGGTCGTCTTCCTGTGGCTGTTCCTCTTCGCTCATCGTAGGAAGGGTAGCTGTTTCGAGCACCTCAAAAATCAGAACTGAATGGTGCGCTGTTAACGAGCGACCTGATTCGGTAATGATGTTAGGGTGGGGAATATTGTTTTTATCGCTTGCGTCAACCATTGTTGCAATGGCATCGTTCACGTATTCCTGAATGCTATAGTTTACGCTGCTTTCGCTGCTCGACGAGCGGGTCCCATCGTAATCAACGCCTAAACCACCACCAATATCCACGAATTCTACGTTAAAACCTTTCAGGTAAAGTTGCACATAGAATTGCGATGCTTCACGCATGGCAATTTTGATACGACGTATTTTGGTAACCTGACTTCCGATGTGAAAATGCACCAGTTTCAGGCAATCTTTCATTTCTTTTTTCTCCAGAATGTCAAGGGCTTCGAGCAGTTCACTTGAAGTTAATCCGAACTTACTGGCATCGCCACCTGAGTCTTCCCATTTGCCACTTCCTGAGCTTGCAAGCTTGATGCGAATGCCGAGGTTTGGTTTAACCCGAAGTCTATTCGCAACCTTAATGATCAATTTTAACTCATTGAGCTTCTCAACTACCAGGTAAATGCGGCGTCCCATCTTTTGAGCCAGAAGGGCAAGCTCGATGTAATCTTCATCTTTGTACCCATTACAAATAATCAGCGAATCGTTGTCGGTGTTGATCGCAATTACGGCATGCAATTCTGGTTTCGAACCAGCCTCCAAACCAATGTTGAATTTTTTACCATGACCAACAATTTCTTCAACCACCGGGCGCATCTGATTTACCTTGATTGGGTAAATGATAAAATTTTGGGCTTTGTATTCATACTCTTCGGCAGCAGTTTTAAAACAACTGGCCATTTTTTCAATCCGGTTATCCAGAATGTCAGGGAAGCGAAGCAGCATTGGTGCTGAAACATCCCGAAGCTGAAGTTCTTCAACCAATTCGTGAAGGTCGATCTGTATTCCGTTCTTTTTAGGAGTTACAGTTACGTGTCCTTTTTCATTGATAGAAAAAAAGTTGATCCCCCAACCATTGATGTTGTAAAGTTCAGCCGAGTCTTCAATACGCCATTTTCTCATTAAGGAAAAATTAATTTTGTGTTTATACTCATTTTAGGTGCCAACAAAGAGGCATTTCACTCATTTTTTATTTCTGAAAAACTAATTTCTGAAAAAAAACAAAGCAAACAGCGTCGGTTTGTCAGGTACTGAATAAAAACTTATCAGAAAAACCTCCTGAAATCCGCGCCAGCTCTGTTCGCCCCACGATTTTTCATGCGGGGTAAATGTAATAAAATATTAAAAGTGATTTAAATTTTTTGAATTAACAGGAAAGAATAAAGGATCTGATCCTTTAAACGATCAGATCCTTTGAATATGAAATGATTAGAACATTTGCAAGCTGTGCAGGCGTTTGTAGCGGCCGTCCAGCGCAATTAATTCGTCATGCGTGCCGCGTTCGATAATTTCACCTTCGTGGAAAACACAAATCAAATCGGCATTCCGAACGGTTGACAGACGGTGTGCAATGACAACCGAGGTACGGTTTTTCATCAGGTTCTCGAGTGCATTTTGAACCAGGCGTTCTGATTCCGTATCCAATGCAGAGGTGGCTTCATCCAGAATCAATACCGGAGGATTTTTCAGAATGGCGCGGGCAATACTCAAACGTTGCCGCTGTCCTCCGGAAAGTTTACTTCCACGGTCGCCAATAACAGTATCGTATCCATGTTCGGTTTCAATAATGAAATCATGCGCGTTGGCAACTTTTGCGGCCGCAATCACTTCGGTCATTGTTGTATTTTCAACTCCAAAAGCGATGTTGTTATAAATGGTATCGTTAAACAGAATGGCTTCCTGATTGACATTGCCCATCAAATCGCGCAAATCGTGCAATTTCAGGTCGCGGATGTCGATTCCGTCAATGAGGATTTGTCCACCAATTACATCGTAAAAACGTGGTAATAAATCGACAAATGTGGTTTTTCCGCTGCCTGACTGACCAACCAACGCAATGGTTTTGCCTTTTTCGATGGTGAGTGAAACATTGTTCAGAACAATTTTTTCGTCGTAGGCAAAGGTCACATTCCGGTATTCGATTGAGTCTTTTAATGTGGCGATCTTTTGAGCATCAGTTTTTTCAGGAATAGTCACATCAGCTAAAAGAACTTTATCGATACGGTCCATCGAAGCCAAACCTTTTTGTATGCTGTAAAGTGCTTGGGTAAAGGCTTTCGCTGGATTTATAATTTGGTAGAAAATAGCGATATAGGCAATAAATTCAGGTCCGGAAAGTTCGCTGTTTTTACTCAGGATAAGTGTTCCGCCAAACCAAACAACAACGATAATGACGATTGTGCCAAGTAATTCGCTTAACGGGTGAGCCAATTCGCGCCGACGCATCAACCGGTTCATAATCCGGCGGTAATCGTGTAGTTCTTCGTCGAAACGGGCATTCATTTTCTTTTCAGCATTGAAAGCTTTAATGATGCGCAAGCCACCAAGAGTTTCTTCAACAACAGTCAGAATCATTCCCATTTTATCCTGTCCTTCGCGAGATACTTTTTTGAGCGATTTTCCAACCCGGCCAATAGCAATGCCGGCGATTGGCAGCACCAGGAAGATAAACAGCGTCATTGTTGGGCTCATCAGCAACATCGAGACCAATAAAACAACAATAATGACCGGGTTTTTCAGGAACATATCGAGCGACGACATAATAGAGTTTTCCACCTCGGTAACGTCACCGGTGATGCGCGATATGATGTCGCCTTTACGTTCATCAGAAAAGAAAGGCATCGCCAGTCTTAGGATTTTGCTATAAATCTGCTCACGGATATCTTTTACGACACCATTGCGGATATAAACAGCTTGATAAGCACCAAGATAATAGAATCCGACCTTCAGCATAGTGGTAACAATGGTGAAAATCCCAATATACAATAAGGTCAGTCCCGCACCATGTGCCAGTTTAAATGCGGTTATGTAGTAGTACAGGTTGTTTGTTATTGCACTCGACGAAAAACTCCAGGGCTGCAATTCAAGCACATCTTTTGTTGAATCGAAAAGGATTTGAAGGATAGGAATCAGGGTTGTTACGGAAACAACTGTGAAAACTGCTGATAAAAGGTTGAACAGAAAGTTAAGAATCAATTCCCGTTTATAGGGCGGAATGAATCGCTTTAAAATTTTGAAAAAATCCTTCATGGATGTGCTTGTTCGATGAGTGCTGAGTGTAAAACTTTTAAAATGAATGTTTTATTGTACTAAAATATCCCGGTGTAGTTTTGCGGTGTAATTTTCTTCAATTCAACTTTTAGAGCATCCGATATTTCAAGCGTATCAATGAATTCGTGAATGGCCTGCTGATCGATTTTACGGTTTACACGCGTTAAATTACGCAGCGCTTCGTATGGATTTGGATAACCTTCGCGACGTAAAATGGTTTGAATGGCTTCGGCAACCACCGGCCAGTTCTTTTCCAGATCAGCTGCAATTGCATCGGTATTGATGAGCAGTTTGTTCAGCCCGCGCATAGTCGAATTTACTGAAATAAGGGTGTGGGCAAACGGAACACCAATGTTACGAAGAACAGTAGAATCCGTAAGGTCGCGTTGCAGGCGCGAAACCGGTAATTTATTGGCCAAATGTTCGAAAATGGCATTTGCCAGACCAATATTTCCTTCGGAGTTTTCGAAATCGATCGGGTTTACTTTATGTGGCATAGCCGAAGATCCCACTTCACCGGCTTTAATTTTTTGCTTGAAATATTCCATCGAAATGTAGGTCCACATGTCGCGGTTCAGGTCCATGATGATGTTATTTACACGTTTCATAGCATCAAAAATGGCCGCATGATTGTCGTAATTGGCAATCTGCGTGGTGTATTGAGCGCGTTCCAATCCTAAATATTTTTTCAGGAAATGATTCCCGAATGCTTTCCAGGAAATTTCGGGATAAGCAATCTGGTGGGCATTGAAATTTCCGGTGGCACCACCAAATTTGGCGTCGCAATTGATGCTTTTCAGTTGCTCGAGTTGAATTTTAAGCCTTTCAGAAAATACGCGGATTTCTTTACCCAGGTTGGTTGGTGATGCCGGTTGCCCGTGGGTTTTGGCTAGCATCGGTATGTTTTTCCATTCTTCAGCCATTTCGTCGAGCTTGTCAACTAAATCGTTGATAGCCGGAAAGTATTCGTTGTCAAGCGCATCGTGAATCGACTTTGGTACAGCTGTATTGTTGATATCCTGCGAGGTTAATCCAAAGTGAATGAACTCTTTGTATGCCTGAATGCTCAATTTGTCAAATTCTTCTTTCAGGAAATACTCAACAGCTTTTACGTCGTGATTGGTTATTTTTTCAATGTCTTTAATGCGTTGGGCGTCATCAACCGAGAAGTTTTCAACGATTTTTCTCAACGAACCGAACAGGTTTTTGTCGAAAGAAGCCAGTTGCGGCAACGGCAATTCGCACAACGCAATAAAGTATTCAACTTCAACCAATACGCGGTATCTGATCAGCGCAAATTCTGAAAAATAAAGCTGAAGGTTTTCTACTTTCGAACGGTAACGACCATCAATTGGCGATATAGCTGTGAGTAAATTCAATTCCATATTTTGATTTTTTTCGAGCCGTAAAGGTAGGAAAAATTGTGATTGAGAAGTGGGGCAGTTTTGTATTGTGATGCCTGAAATCATGCGCCAAATAAACCACTGAAACTGAAAGTTTTTAGTTTATTTTTCACTTTCGTGTGTGTCAATCTTTTTATTAAGTAAATTTGGGAAAAGACAAGTAAAGCTTATGAAAGGAATACATCTGTTGCCGGTATTAGTTTTTTTATCAATGTTGGGTTGTTCTGGCTCTTCAAATCAGGTAATTGATAAAACTACGGTTAAATCGCTTGACCTGAATCGTTACCTCGGAACCTGGTACGAGATAGCACGTTTCCCTCACTCGTTTGAGAAAAATCTGGTTGGAGTCACTGCTACTTACAGTATGCGCGATGATGGAAAAATCAGAGTGATCAACCAAGGATATAAAAATACACTTGATGGAGAACTCTCTGTAGCCGAGGGAAAGGCCAAGATTCCTGATAAAGCTGATCCCGGAAAGCTGAAAGTTTCTTTCTTCTGGATTTTTTATGGTGATTATTATGTTCTTGAGCTGGACGAAAACTACCAGTATGTGATGATTGGAAGTTCGACACCGAAGTACTTCTGGATTCTCAGCCGGACACCACAAATGGCTTCTGAAGTTTACGAAATGCTGCTCGAAAAAGCCCGAAAACGCGGTTATAACCTGGATCAGTTGGTTAAAGTTCCGCAACGTGAAAAATGATTTTGAATCAAATAAAGGTTCAATTATGAGATTTTTGGTTGTCATTTTCTTATTGATGAGTTGCTCTGTGGTCTTTGCCCAGAAAAAAATGAAACCGATTTGTTTTCTCGATTCGACCCTGATTGACATACAGAAAGTATATTTTGATCCGAAACAAATTGAATCTATAAATGTGGTTAAAAATGATTCAGTGGGTAAAATCTTCATCAAAACAAAGCAGGGAAGTTCCGGTTACTTAACTCTGAATGACATTCTGAAAAAATATACGACCTTGAATTTAAGCAAGAATTCGATTCTTTTCAGGATAGACGGGAAGGTGATCGACGATATCACAGATATTAAAATTGACGATTCGTTCTTCATTTATGTTGACACTTTTTCGTTGGAGAAAAACCAATACCTTGATGCTAAGTTTAAACCTTTATATATCGTTGATATTGCATTGGAAAAGGAAGAACGTCAAATTCCGATAATGCTCAGAGGTGATAAACCATCTATTCCACAATTTTAAAAAATACGATTTACATCTCAAATCTCAGGATTCAATGAAAAAACTATCCATACTTCTCATTTTTAGCCTGTTGTTAGGTTTGTTCCAATCGTTTTCTCAATCCGGACCTTCGGAGAAGATAGAGCCGCAACCAAAGCAAAAGCTTGTTTATAAATTCAATATCAAGGAGAATATTGCTCCGGCAATCCGGCGACAAACCAGGCAGGCTTTTACAGAAGCCGACAGCCTGAAAGCTGATTTATTTCTGATTCACATGAATACCTATGGAGGAACAGTTGTTGATGCTGATTCGATTCGCACGCGTATTTTGCACAGTAAAATCCCGGTTGTGGTTTTCGTTGATAACAATGCTGCATCGGCTGGTGCGCTCATTTCCATTGCATGCGACCGGATTTATATGCGAAGCGGAGCCTCTTTGGGAGCCGCAACTGTTGTAAATCAAACGGGCGAGAAAATGCCCGATAAATACCAGTCGTATATGCGGGCAACGATGCGGGCAACGGCCGAGGCTCACGGAAAAGATACTATTATCAGCGGACAAGATACTACTTATCGCTGGAAGCGCGACCCCATAATTGCCGAAGCGATGGTTGACGAGCGGGTGTACATTCCGAATGTAATTGATTCGGGAAAGATATTGACTTTTACCCCTTTGGAAGCACAAAAGAACCACTATTGCGAAGGGATTTGCGAAACGGTTAACGAAGTGCTTCAAAGGGAAAAGATGGAAAATGCCCGGATCGTTGAATATAAGCCCACTGCTATCGAAAAATTCATCGGATTCATGGTTAATCCAATTGTGTCGGGCATTTTGATCATGATGATTCTGGGCGGTATCTATTTCGAAATGCAGTCGCCAGGCATAGGTTTCGCTTTGGTTGTTGCTATCGTTGGAGCAGTCCTGTATTTTTCGCCATTATACCTCGAAGGATTGGCAGCTAACTGGGAAATCCTGATTTTTGTGATCGGGCTAATCCTGATTGCACTTGAGATTTTTGTGGTTCCCGGGTTTGGAATTACGGGCATTTCGGGGATTACGCTTGCCTTTTCAGGATTGGTACTGAGCCTTGTCAAGAATGTCAATTTTTCGTTTGAAGAAGTAAACAGCAGCGATTTGCTGATCGCGGTTTTAACCGTTTTTATCGGCACGATAGGTGGAATTGGTCTGGCATTTTACCTGGGGCAGAAAATGTTTACCGCCGAAACCGGTCGATTTGCCCATCTTTCACTTAAAGAAGTTATGAGCACCGAACATGGATTCTTGGGCGTCGATTCAGAATTACTTCAGCTGAAAGGGAAACAGGGAGTTGCTGTAACCGTTTTACGTCCCTCAGGAAAAGTAAATATCGAAGGACAGGTTCACGATGCAATAGCCGTCTCGGGTATGATTGATAAAGACTCTG
>JAJZSZ010000524.1 GCA_021849365.1 Bacteroidota bacterium
AAACGCAAAATCATGGATTTCATCACACCTTTAACCATCGGAATTGTTGGCAGCCTGCACTGTATGGGCATGTGCGGCCCGATTGTGGTTGCATTACCATTAAAGAATCAAAACCTGTTTACAAAGATTCTGGGTGCTATTCTGTACAACTCGGGCAGGGTGGCAACCTACGGAGTTTTGGGCTTACTGTTTGGCTTGCTTGGCCGGGGAATTCATATGGCTGGATTTCAGCAATGGACTTCAATAATACTTGGAATTGCAATGATTGTGAGTGTGTTGTTCCCGTTTGTGTTTCGTGAAAAAATTACGGTTGGCAATCTGTTGGCCGGAATGGCTGCCCGGTTGATTACCCGCCTGAAAAAACTGTTTGCCAGCAGATCTTATCGGTCACTTTCACTTATTGGCCTTTTGAATGGTTTGCTTCCTTGCGGGCTGGTTTACGTTGCTATTGCAGGAGCCATTTCTTCAGGAAGTGTAGTTTCAGGATCACTGTTTATGGTTCTTTTCGGGTTGGGAACTATTCCGTTGTTATTACTGGCTGCTTTGGCGAGCGATGCCATTGGTCAGCGCATTCGTGCAAAAATGCAGCGGGCCGTTCCTTATTTTGTGTTCTTTCTCGGTGTACTTTTTATCCTGAGAGGAATGTCGCTTGGAATCCCGTTTATAAGTCCGACTGCAGAAAAGCTTGCCCCAAAAGAAGTGGTGGAGAAGGGAAGTTGTTGCAAATAAGTCTCTCGATCATAAAAATTAAAAAAAATCAGGATATTTCATTTTTCAGTAAACATTCGGTACAATTTGGGGTTTCATAGGACAAAACAATTTTTGAACAGTAATTTTTTGCTGAAAACCAAAAATCAAAATGGAAAGAAATCGAATTTTCAGAACGAAAAAATACGCATTAAAACAAGCCTGGGAATCGACCATCGACGGCTTGAAAGGGCGTTTGTTTTCGTTTAAATCGGTTCTCCTAATTGTTTTTTCACTTTTTTTCTCCGGAACAACTTTATTTGCTCAGAAGCCTTTCATTGATAATACCAAAGATCCTGAAATTGGGATTGTTGAGCACCTCGACGAATTTTTGCCCAAGGATATTTACCTCATCAACGAAAATAACGAACGCGTTTGTTTAACCGATTTGATTGATAAGCCAACCGTTATTAACTGGGTGTATTTTCGCTGTCCGGGTATTTGCAGTCCGTTAATGGAAGGTCTGGCCAGAGTAATGGACGAATCGGATATGAAACCCGGCATTGACTACCAGGTACTGACTATCAGCTTCGATCCGCGCGAGACCATTGATTTGGGCGTCAGGAAAAAAGTCAATTATCTGAATCTGGTTAATAAGAAAGACGAGATAGCCAAAGGCTGGCATTTCTTTGTTTCCGACAGCGCAAGTATTGCCAAAGGAACCGATGCCACCGGTTTTAAATATAAAAAAGCCGGAAACGATTTTACCCATGCTGCATCGATATGCATGGTCAGTCCTAAAGGCAAAATAACCCGCTATCTGAATGGTGTAAATTTCCTGCCGTTCGACTTTAAGATGGCGGTTATCGAATCACAAAAAGGAATGTCGGCTCCTACAATCAACAAAATTATGCAGTACTGCTTTTCGTACGACCCTGTTGGACAGGCGTATGTGTTGAATGTGACCAAGATTTCGGGAACACTGATTTTGTTTTTTGCCATCGTTTTTTTCCTGGTCCTGATATTTAAACCTAAAAGAAAAAATAAATAGCACATTTTATGCAAACAGCTCAAATTCCACACGATGTAAGTTACCTCGATTACAAGGGGAAATACAAAGGAATCTTCGGTTGGATTTTCTCCACCGACCACAAACGGATTGCGCTTCTGTACATGTACTCGATGATGGCGCTGTTCTTTGTTGGCGTACTGCTCGGACTGGCCATGAAACTCGAACTTATTGCTCCCGGAAGGACTATTATGGGGCCTCAAAGCTACAATGCGGTATTCACAGTTCACGGGGTAATCATGATTTTTATGATTGTGATTCCGGGTCTTCCGGCGGTATTCGGAAACTTCTTTCTTCCGATTATGATCGGTGCCAAAGACGTTGCATTTCCGCGGGTTAACCTGCTATCGTGGTATATATATGTTTTGGGTGCTTTACTTGTAATTGCATCGGTACTGTTTGGAAACGGAGTTCCTGATACGGGCTGGACTTTTTATGCACCGTACAGTTTTAAAACCGGAACCAACCTTCTTCCAGCCATTTTCGGGGCATTTGTGCTTGGTTTTTCTTCCATTTTAACCGGATTGAATTTCATTGTGACAATGCACCGGATGCGTGCCCCGGGCATGACATGGTTTAAGATGCCATTGTTCCCGTGGTCGCTTTACGGAACGGCATGGATTCAGTTGCTGGCCACTCCGGTTGTAGGTATCACACTGGTTTTGGTTGCACTCGAACGTATTTTTGGCATCGGCGTTTTCGATCCGGCATTGGGTGGAGACCCTGTTTTGTATCAGCATTTATTCTGGATTTATTCGCACCCGGCTGTTT
>JAJZSZ010000525.1 GCA_021849365.1 Bacteroidota bacterium
ATGGTAGGCTGGTCATCCTTCGCAAATCCATTGAGCGAAAACATAGATATGATCATTGCAACGAATGTGAACATTTTTAGAGTAGTCAAAATTTTCATACGTAAATAATTTGTTTTTTAGTTGTCGTATGGAACTCGCATGTCGAACATCTTCATAAACTTGGATGTAAGTAATTTCCATGCTCGTTTCATAGCGAGTCTTTTAATTGTTTAAATGAGGCTGTCGGAAATAAAGACGCATTATTTTTCCTTCCGTTGCATTTTGCTTTGTTTTTATTTGAAATCAACCCCTAAATCCCCTAAAGGGGACTTTGAAGTTCTGATTGTCGTTCTGCACAAATTCGCTCTATTTCATTTTGAATATGAGTGATATTATTTTCCACTTCTTCATTTGTAAATCGGATGACTTTTATTCCCCAGTGTCCTAATTCTGAAGTTCGGCCAATATCATATTCTTTCTGCTCTAGAGATTTATGAATTCCACCATCAATTTCAATGACTAGTTTTAACGAGTGACAATAAAAATCAGCGATAAAAATATCAATAGGATGTTGCGGTATGAATCTCAATCCCTTCATGTTTTTTGATTTCAACAGCTCCCAAACTGCTTTTTCTGATAAAGTCATATTCTCGCGCATTACCTTAGCCCTTTCATAGATGATAGGTTTGGCATTGTAAAACATTGATACTTTACCTACTATGCTCATAGTTGCGCGTTTAAAGCCCCTTTAGGGGTTTGGGGTGAAAAACGTATTATTCGTACCTCAGCGACTTCACGGGGTTGCGGCTGGCAGCGCTCCATGTTTGCGAGCTTACGGTTGAAAGTGCTACAAAAGCTGCAATTGCCGGCCCCAGAACGAATGCCCACATAGGCATAGCCGTGCGGAAATAGAAATTTCCAAGAAAAATTTGGCCAAGCAAAAACGCAAATGGCGTGGCAATCAATATGGATATAATCAGCCACTTGGTGTAGCTGGAAAGCAATAATCTGACGATAGAACGGGTTGTAGCTCCGTTTGCTTTGCGGATTCCGATTTCCTTGGTACGGCTTTCGGAGGTGAACGAAGCCAGTCCGAACAAACCCATACAAGCTAATGCCAGTGCAATGATGAATGACAGCCCAACAAGGTTCGACGGCATGCTCAGTTCTGAATAGGACGCTAAATCGCGGTACAAAACAGGCTGAAAAATGGCTTCCGGCTCATATTTGCGGAATACTTTTCGGATATTGTCGGCCATTGTGGGAAAATTTCCTGAAGCGTACCTGATAAGCAGCGTATTGCATTCCTGAGGCATAATCCGAATAATCGTTGGCACAATCGGGCCAGCCAGATCGATGGCATGGAAATCTTTGAAAACGCCAATAATTACGCCTTTTTTGCCTTCGACCGTGATTTGTGAGCCAACCGGATTTTTGTATTTCATTACGCTGGCAGCGACATCATTGATCATGTAGCTGGCTGAATCGGTTGGGAACGAGGGGTTAAAGAACCGTCCTTCGGTGGTGTTGATATTCACTGCTTTGTTGTAATCGAAATCAGCGTTGATGCACCAGAAATGCAGCTTTTCCGAAGCATCTTTCCCGTCCCAGCTTACTTCGCTGGTTGGGCGAGTTCCGCGGGCCGGAATGCAGTTGGTGTAACTCACCGCACTGATTTCGGGTATAGACTGTAATTCAGTTTTTACCGCGTCGGCATGTTTTTGCAGGTTTTCGGTGTTATTCAGGATGACCAGCTTGTCTTTATCGACGCCCAGATCGAATTCGCGCATGTATTTGTCCTGAGTTTTGATGATCATCATGCTAATGATCAGGATAATGGGGATGACGAACTGGAATACAATGAGGCTTTGCCTGAATTTGCTGTAACTGTGGCTGGTTGCCAGGGTTCCTTTCAGCACATTAATTGGGTTTGACGATGCCAGGTACAAGGCTGGTAATAAACCCGAAGCCAGACTGGTAAAAGCAGTTATCGCGATGAAAAACAACAACATTTTTCCGTCGAGCAAATCGAACCGGATGTCGTTGTGAAACATGGTGTTGAACCCGGTCAGCAACAACTTCACCAGCAAAATGGCACTGGCCAGACTAATAAAGGTCAGGATAAATGTTTCGCCTAAAAATTGCATCACAATGCCCGATTTTCCCGAACCGGAAACTTTCTTGATTCCGGCCTCGCGGTATCTCCGGATATTTAAGGCAATGGCCAGGTTGATGAAGTTGAAGCAGGCGATCAGTAAAATGGCAAATCCAACAGCACCCACAATGACCACATTCCGCATTTCGCGCCAAACGCGTTTCCCTGCCGCATACAAGTACATAATTTTATCCTTCAGCGGGAAAAGGAAAAGTTCCTGGTTCAGGGTTGCTTCCTGTGTTTTGATTAGGTTTTTGATTTTTGCCTCGATCATTTTGCTGTCGGCATTTTCTTTCAGCAAAGCCCAGGTCAGATTGGACGACGAACCGGTTTCGAGCGCCCAGGTGTTTTCGGCTAAAAAGCGGTTGAATGGAATGACAAAATCGAATTG
>JAJZSZ010000526.1 GCA_021849365.1 Bacteroidota bacterium
GGAAGGCTCGCCCCTGCGGGCAAAATTAGTGGCCAACATTGCCTCGCTGTACAAGCTGGGCTCAGCCTTTCCTTCCGTTTTCAATTTTATCCTTCACAACCGTTTTACCGCTTCGGCGCTGAAGTCGCTGACCGGGTTTACCCAAAAAAGAAGCTTCCCCGGGTTGGGCAAAAAGACGCTGCGCAGCTGGTGCAGGAAGCATCTGAACGAGCTGAATGCCGGTATCTCCCGGCCCAAAGGAAGTCTCTATTTCTTCGTCGATGAGTTTTCCAACTACAACGACACGGAGATTGGCATCAAGGCAATCAAGGTATTGAACCGGCTGGGGTATCAGGTGCAAATTGTCGGTCATGCCGTCAGCGGACGGACTTTCCTTTCGAAAGGCTATGTCAGGAAAGCGGCCAAAATTGCGGCTAAAAATGTGGCCATCTTTCATTCGCTGGTTGACGAAACGCATCCGTTAGTTGGGATCGAGCCCTCGGCCATCCTCACTTTCAGGGACGAATATCCCGATCTGTTGAAAGGGGAGTTGAAGGTTTCCGCACAAAAGATCGCACGGAACAGCCTGATGATTGACGAATTCCTGGTAAGGGAAAAAGAAAAGGGAAATATCGACGAAGAGAGCTTTACCAAAAAGGAGTCGACCATCCGGCTGCATGGACATTGCCAGCAAAAGGCAATTGCTTCTACGCTGGCGACCAAAAAAATGCTCTCCCTACCGGGAAACTACCGGGTGCAGGAGGTCCCGTCGGGCTGTTGCGGCATGGCGGGATCGTTCGGATACGAAAAAGAACATTACGACCTGTCGATGAAAATCGGGGAACTGGTGCTTTTCCCGGAGTTGAGAAATTTGGATGACAGTGTGGTTGTTGCTGCGCCCGGTACCAGCTGCCGGCACCACATCTTTGACGGTACCGGCAAACAGGCAGTGCATCCGATAGAGATTTTGTACGAGGCATTGGTATGATAACATTAATGGTGGTTCGTTCTTTTATAAATCAAGAATTCCAAATGTTTGGTTATACGGAATATTCAAGTCAATAAACTGAAATTTCGGATTCATTTTCTGTTTCAATAAATTGTAAATTTTTAAACTTTCTGTATCTGATGAGAGATAGAATTCAATTGCTTGTTCGGTATCTGCTTGAGCAAATAATTTAGTGTCATTTGGAATAATATTTCTCTCTTTAAGTTTAAGTGTACCTTTATTTTGAAAAACTATCTTAGCAAACTCTCCGGTTCGTTTTGAGTGGTCAAGATTGAACGGCAAGATTTGCAAGTTCCTAAGCGGTAACTCATGCACATCACCCCCTACACAATATTCAGCAATGGAGATAGTCGATATAATCATTGTGATTTCTTGCTGGATAAAATATCTGAAATATCCATCCGCATTTCTGAAAAGTGGGTCTCCTTCGTTCAAAAATCTCAGGAAAAAACTTGTATCAAGCAATATCGCTTTATGCATCATAGCTTCCCCTAATTTCCTTTAACCAATTGTCTGGATTTATTTCCCCAAGCCACGATTTTCTCGCTTTATCTCTAAGTGCTTTTAAGTACTTTTCATCATATTTTGGCTGATAATCAATCAACTCAACGAATCTCAATGAGGAGGTGTCAATATCTCCTGTTTCGGAATGTTGCTTTCCAATTGCCCTGATCCCAAATGTTTTATACAGTAAATTTTCATCGTATTGTTCAAGAAAGCTAATAGGGGTTTGGACTCTTACAGTACCAAGTTCATCCGTGTAAATGTGAATATTTGCTTTATCCTTTCCTCCTGCATTTGTGACCTTGCCATAAAAATAAAACTCTGCATCTGCCCATATAGCCTCAGACCTGCAAAATCTTGTCAACGCGTTAACAACAACCTCATTTGAATTATCAAGGGAAGTTTTTATACCAAAAGAATAATTTTTCTTGATAGCAATATCCTGAATGTTTTCAAAGGCTTTTGCTGTGGACAAATCAAGAAAGTCAATATTTTGAATTTGATTTATTTGTCCGATTACCGCGTTAAATCCAATAATATATTGAATTGAAGTTTTAAGTATATGTTTTACGGAACCTTCTTCAATTTTGTAGCTTATTGTTGGCCTGTCTCTTTTTTCGCCCGGATAAAGTAAATTTTCCGCATTTTCAAGAATAGATATTATTTCCCTTATATCATAATTATCTGGGGACAAATCAAGATTGCCTTTGGAACCGGTAATTCTAATTTCTATGTATCCAATCTTATCCATAACTACAAAAGTAATAAAATGTTGATTCTTGTTACTTCATTTATATTCTTTGGTTTACTGCAAAACTCTCTCAATAATGACATTGAATTACAAATAAAGATTGTTCTGTAAAGGAAGTCAAAGATTTATTACTTGTAATTGGCTGCCTACCAGATTTTTGCTCTTTTCTCAGGCTCCAGGTACATCGCCTGGCCTGGTTTTACATCAAAAGCGGCATAGAACTCGGGCATATTTTGCAGCGGCCCTAATACCCTGAAGCGGCCCAGCGAGTGGACATCTT
>JAJZSZ010000527.1 GCA_021849365.1 Bacteroidota bacterium
GGGCTTCACTTCCGGACTGCTTGGATTGGAGGCCAGCAACTCTGCCGATATGGGCGATTATACCGACAACAAACAAAGGGTATTCCAAGGCAAAATGATTGCCTATCTCCAGTCGACAGGAAAGAAGGGGACGGCCAAAGTAACCTTTACTTCGCCTTGGCTGAAGGAGCAGGTTGTGGAACTCGAAATTGAATAAAACAAGCTATAAATCAAATAACTTTGCGAAATAAAAACCAATTGAACCAAAATTTATACTGATGAGAAGTTTATTTTTTCTGTTCCTTTTCTGTGCGTTCTCGTTTGTCTCTTTCGCTCAGAAAACCGAAATCCAATATCTGTCGGGTACCGACAAAGACCATACCGTAACCTGGGATTTTTTTTGTACCAAGGGGATGAAAAGCGGCATCTGGACTACCATCCAGGTACCTTCCCACTGGGAAATGCAGGGTTTCGGCGGGTTTAACTACGGACAGAACGAAAAGATCTACAACAACGAACAGGGACTCTACAAATACAGTTTTAACGTACCAAAAACCTGGAAAAAGAAACAGGTTTACATTGCTTTCGAAGGTTCCATGACCGATACCGAGGTGAAAATCAACGGCAAAACGGCCGGGGCAATTCACCAGGGTGCTTTCTACCTCTTTCGTTACGATATTTCCAAGCTTTTGAATTTTGGGGACAAGAACCTGCTTGAAGTAACCGTAAGCAAAGAATCCTCCGATTTTAGCGTTAACAAAGCCGAGCGCCGGGGCGACTTCTGGGTTTTTGGCGGCATCTACAGGCCGGTTTACCTCGAAGCATATCCTTACGCACGGCAACAACGCTCCCGACGGTATCCTCGGGCCCTACCGGGAAAAGGAGGGCAGCTTTTATACCATTCGCGAAATTTGGTCGCCGGTACATGTTAAAACGACGAAGATAGATGGTTCTTTCGATGGCAAAATCGCGGTAGCCAACCGGTTTTTGTACACCAATTTCAACCAGTGCAGTTTCAGTGGCGAACTGGTGAAATTTACCGGCAATTTCCCTGGAATGAAGACGCAGAAAGTAGCTGTCGGGCTGACTGCACCCAATATTGCCGTGGGCGACAGCGGCGTGCTGAAAATGGCGCTTCCGCAAAAATGGCACGAATATGATGCACTTTACCTCACCGCCACCGATCCGCATGGTCGGTTGATCAACAGATGGTCGTGGAATATTGTCCAGCCGGAGGAGCTGAAAAACAGGATCGTCAAAAACACACAGGACGAAGTAAAAGGAGTCGACAAAGGGGAGTTCCTACTTCTTACATCCGGTAAAACAACGGCCCAATTCAGCAAGAAAACAGGTTTGCTGACGGAAGTGAAAGTGGGAGATAAGCTGGTTCCTTTTACCAACGGTCCGACATTTGTCAGCGATACCCTGACGTTTAAGGAAATAAGTTTGAAGCACTCGGGCAATAAGGCAGTGGTTGAAGTGAGTTACAACAAATCACCCGAATGTTTTGCACGATGGACAATGCTGCCCGGCGGCTGGCTCGAACTGGATTACCAGCTTCATCCGGTAGGAAAGACCAATTTTGCCGGCATCACCTTCGATTATCCTGAAAATCTGGTCAAAGGCGCAACCTTGCTGGCCAACGGGCCCTATCATGTTTGGAAGAACCGGCTGAAAGGAACCGAATTTGGGGTGTTCAGCAAAAAATACAACAACACGGTAACCGGCGAAACCTGGGATTACCCGGAATTCAAAGGCTATTATGCCAATTTTTATGCGGTTCAGGTTCAATCGAAGGAGTTGCCCTTTACCATTGTTTCGGCGACCCCGGATCTGTTTTTGCACCTTTTCACGCCCCAGACAGCCAGATTTGCCAGAGGTGGCGTAGCGCCAGCTTTTCCTTCTGGCAACATCTCGATTCTAAACGGCATCAGCGCCATCGGCACCAAATTTACCAAGCCTGAAGCCGAAGGACCGCAAAGTCAGAGAAACGACTATCTACCGGAGGCGAAACCGCTGGTTGGCAAGCTCTATTTCCATTTTGGTGAGTAATTGTTAAGAGAGAAATTCCTTATTAGACTTTGATTATATGTCTGATAAGGAATTTTTTTGAGAGATTATCCAGTTATTCCAGGGATAGTAAAATACTAATCACTTTTTCCTTTAAATCAGGTAAATCGTTCTTAATGATCTGCCAAACAAGACCGGAATCGACACCGAAATATTCGTGAACGAAAACATTGCGCATACCGACAATTTGGGACCATTCAACAGTCGAAAACTGTCCTTTTGTTTCATTAGATATATGATTGCTTGATTCCCCGATAATCTCAAGTTGTTTAATGCATGCGAACCTCATCATTGAGTTTTCCATAAACAGGGGAAAATCAGAATTGACAATGTAACTTTCAATCTCAATTATGGCATCTAAAATGTGCTGAAGTCTTACCTTATCTCCCAAATTACTTCGCATAAATTAATTGCTTTTCATTGTCAATTAATGGTTTGATGTATTAAACAACTTGAGATTAT
>JAJZSZ010000528.1 GCA_021849365.1 Bacteroidota bacterium
TTATGGGACGGATAAAATAGACATTATGATTGGGCTTTAGCCCTTTAATTGTTCAAATCCATATTTCTTCATGAAAAGCTCCACTTCTTCCTCCCAACTCATTTTCTTGTGGTGTTCATCCTGATTTTTAATGTAATCTCTAACTCGCTCAACCTGTGACTGTCCGATAGAAACTGCAAAATAGTCGTCCTGCCACGAAAAATGATAGGGAAGTACTTTTCGACTATTAATCCAGAACGAGCTTTCGCCTTTTAAATACTGCATGAGGGTTGCCAGGTTTTGCTGTTTCCCAAGGTTTATAAGGGCATGAACATGATTTTCGTGGGCATTGATGTAATCCAGAATAATATTCTTCTCGTCAGCATTTTGCCTGAAATGTTTCAAAACTTCAGGCCGAAAAGAATGAGGTATGATGTTCGCTCTGTTTTTAGTACTCCAAACACAATGCAGCCAGATTTTTACATAGGACATGATGAGTATGGTTTGTGATTAGAAGCTAATTTAATGAATGTTAGTCAGATTTTAGTTAGGGCTAAAGCCCAAATATCATTGCTTCTCCAAACCGTCCGCTAAAGCAGACGGCAAAGAATAACTCTCTGATCTAATGCAATAAGTTGTTTTGAGAGCTATCCTTTGCCGTCAAACTTATATGTTGGATTGTTACACAAAATCCTCTTCCACAACTGGTTTAAAGAAAGCTTCAATTTCCTGAAGGGTAGTTTCGGTCTTCTGTACGTCTCGTACAATCTTGCCTTTTTCGAGGATAATCAGTCGGGTTGAAACATCGGCAATATTTTCGAGCGTATGGTCCGAAATCAGGAAAGTAGTTCTGTTTTCAGCCGCAAATTCTTTGATTAACCGTCTCAGTTTAAATTGTGAGCTGGGGTCGAGGTTGGCAAACGGTTCGTCTAAAACTACTATTTCGGGTTTACCCATCAGCGCGGTCACAATGCCCACTTTCTTTTGGTTTCCTTTCGAAAAGTCGCGAATAAACTTCTTTTTACTTAGAATTTCACCGTTAAAAAAGTCGGCAAAGCCTTCGAGAAATGTTGTTGTTTCGGTTTTACTCATTCGGCGTAATCCGGCAATAAATGCAAAATACTCCTCGGCGGTGAGGTAGCCAATCAGGAACGATTCGTCGATAAATGCTCCGGTGAATTCTTTCCAGTCTTCCGAGTCGCGCACCGCAATTCCTTTGCTGGTTACTTGTCCTTTGCTGGCGGTAATCAGGTCGAGCACAATGTTGAACATCGTGGTTTTTCCGGCGCCGTTATTGCCAACTAATCCGAAGATCTCTCCTTTTTCTATGGTCAGTTCAGGAATATTCAGGACTATTTCTTTGTTATATGCTTTTATGAGGTCGTTAATCTGTATCATGGTTACGAGTTTTTGTAGTTTCTGATTAATTGGTGTTTTTGTTTGCGGTATTGTTTCGAGAAGAAGTCGATGATAATTGGATTGAGCAAAATGCCGATCAGGCCAAGTGACCCAAGTCCAATGTACCCGCCAACCGATCCAAAGGCCAGGCTTATCAAATAGAATAGTCCGATTGGGCCAAGCATCATGGGTAAGCCTGCCAGCCATTGTGAAGCGCCAACGCCCTGGTAATTCATCACCGACGATTGGTTCAAATCGAGCCGCTTTTTACTGTAAAGGCCAATAAAAAACATGATCGGGATATTCACGCCAAGGTTATAAAGCAAAACGGCCAGGTGGGTGTATATTACTTTAGGGTAGAGTAAAGCATAAGGCAAAGTCAGAAAATAGCAGATGACCGAAACGACCGTAACCAACATGTAAAACGAACGGAGAAACTGTTTCATGGTCAGGCGCTGGCACATGAGCATCGAAAAATAGTTGCTGTGCCATGCCGGGAAAAATTGCCCGTACGAAACCGAAAACATGCCCACCAAAATGATTCCTCCCAGAATAAAAATGAATTCGGGGGGTGGTTGTCCGTGCTGATCCTTATACACCAACAGTCCGTATGCAAGCATGATTACAGTCATCATGGCAACAGAACGGGGGCGCTTGTTTCGCCAAATCAGCTTCAGTTCAAGCGCGATAAAGCGGCCGGTTTCGCCCAGGCGGTCGAGCCACGAGTAATCGCGAATATTTTCCTCTTTTTGCTTAGCAGTCAGAGTATTAATAAACATACGACTCAGTAAAAAGCGAATATTCAGGAAATAGAACGCCACAGGCAAAACAAGAAGTGCAATAAACAGGGCCGGATTTGCCAGAATTAAATCGAGCAGTTTGCCCATTCCTCCGGAAAGATCAACAATTCCGTAATGATTGACGGCAAAAAGTCCGGCTAAAGCTGCAAGCAAAACGAAGAAACCATATTCAGCTTCGTTGAATCGCCATTTCAGATATGTACCCAAGAAATGGTTTGACAATACAAGAATTATCATTGCCAGAACCCAGGCAATCGCTGCAAAAGCTCCATATGCAGGAATAACGAGTTTAATGAGACTTGGCACAAACAGGAAGAATGGCA